>CAMWVF010000240.1 GCA_947177545.1 uncultured Clostridia bacterium
AAAGCGGAGTAAAAAACCGTAGATATTTTTAAGGGGTTTTTAAGGCAAAAAGGGAATTGAACCCTTTTCGTAGAAAATTCCGAAAAGTTTTTGTGTACAATACCAAAAAAGGAACAAGCCTTTGGAATAAAGATTTCCGAGGGATATGAACACCGGCGGTAGAAAAATACGGTCTAAAATAAAAAAATATTGTGTACATTAAATAAATCATAGGAAAAAAGATTTTTTGGGGATTTGAACCCTAAAAATAAATATTACCAAAAATTCGCAGCTAAATATGTGCAAAACAGAGAAAGCCATGTTAAATGAAATTCATTTGACATGGCTTTTTTTATTGCCAAAAAACATGGAGGTATTAAAATGGAAAACGAAAGAAACAGACCCGATTGTCCCCTGATCGGTCAGGACGGCAACGTATTTAATCTGATAGGGATAGCTTCAAGAACATTGAAAGAGAATGGCATGGCATCGGAGGCAAGCGAAATGTCCTCCCGCGTTTTTGCTTCCGGAAGTTACGACGAGGCTCTTTCGATTATCGGCGAGTACGTCAATATCACTTCCGCTGATGAACCGGACGAGGACATTGACGAGGAATATGAAGAAGATTTCGGAATGGAGATGAGTTAGAAAAATGCTTTTTATGAATACGTCATATTGGAGAGCGTTGGAGCGGGAGATGCAGACCGTCCCGAATTTCAAGCCGAGGCGGTCGGGATTTATGGTGAACGGCGTAACACTTGAACGTTTCCGCGGGTACAAAAATTCGGCTGCAAGGCTGCTGTACCGTTGGAAACAAAATGATGTTACGGAAAGAATTGCGGCAATGTACAGAAAATCAGGCAGCTTTTTTGCGGACTCCGACCATAAAAACTTTTTTGCAGAATTTATAAAAAATAACCCATACGGCGGCAGCAGATCATATGCTGCCGTTTTTCTTTTGTCCGCCGATTTTAATTTGCGGAAACGTTCGGAAAACGCTGTGAGCAACGGCGCTGTTGATTTCGGAAAAATCGATCTTAAAGGAATTTCAGCGGACGGCTATACCTTATACAAAGCGGCGAAAACCGTCTATACACAAAATCCCGAAATCACTTCGGAAGAACTTTTTGACAGGGAGCTTGCGGACGATTTAATACTGTACATCATTTTCAACGGTTTTTTGATCGCTGAAAACGGTATAAAAATTTTGGAATTGGAGGCTAAGCAATGATAGGAGTTACGGTAGGAACTATGACGAAAGACAGCTATAAACGTCATATCACACAACCGCAGTATATTAGTCGAGTACATGCGGCAAAGCCATTGTGTGAGCCAACCGCATAGGCGGAAAAGGACGAAAACAATATCCGACAATATTTCACGCTATTATTGCATTGTTAAACGGAGATTGCCTAAACGGAAATGCTTAAAAGCTATGCGTAATGCCGCAAGGTGATAAATTTCAAGAGTAAAATCAAGAAAGATGACGCTGAATATTCCGCATGGCAACGGAGCCTTCGCAGTAGTCCGAGAACGGGAAAGCCGTTTACATGGCGAAGGAAGGCAGCTTGTTATCTTAACAACAGAGAAAGGAAGGTGTGTGATACACTATGAGAAATCCAATCAATTTGTTAAGCAGTTTACAAAAGCATTCATGTGACAAGAACTATTATTATGAAAGCTCCCGAACACCGTTATGTACGCAAGCTCAACAAGCTTAATTGACAGGCTCAGAGCCAACAGATGCGAGATTTGCGGTGCTACGGACTGCGAAATTGAAATTCATCATGTGCGTAAGCTGAAAAATCTGACGGGCAAAACCTTTTGGGAAAAATTTATGATAGCAAGAAATCGAAAAACTCTGGCACTCTGTATTTATTGTCACAAAAAATTGCATTTGGGAAAACTGAATTAACAAGTGGAGAGCCGTGTACGCCGAGAGGTGTAAGCACGGTTCGGGGGCGAGTATTCGGAAACCTGTCACAGTGATGTGATAAGGCGTCGGGTACTTAGCCTACATCGGAAAAGCGGTCACTTTGAATGGACTGCTCCAGCGGTACTGTTCGCCTGCCTTGTGTTCACTCTGACCGCTCCTCTGTATATCTGGGGAATTATAGGAATGTGAGGTACGCATGAATTTTTTTGAAAATGAACTGAAAAAAATCTGCGGCTCCTGCGATACTCTTTCCGATAAGCGTTACGTTGGCAGAGCCTGCATTGGCAGGATCGATGAAAATATTACTGCCAAGATCGAATTTGCTACTCTTGGAGTTGCGGATCAGTACACCGCGCTCAAGGCTTCGGTAATTAACCGAAACGAGGGAAAGATAGATTCCGTGACCATTCGTTTGAAAGAGGTAATGTCAGCTTCAAATCCCTATATATGGGACGATTACGGTAAAACCGGGTGGTACGGCTATAAGCCGACAGCGGCAGATTACAAAAGTCTTTCGGAATCAGTCGACAGCTATCTTGAAGCCTTTGCGCCCGTTGAGGAAATGGGCATGAAAATGTATTGATTTATAAAATTGCCCCTGACTGAAATCAGGGGCGATGGGAGGTGACATATTGTTCATATTTGATTTTGCCGCGGGAGACATAATGGATGCGGCTTTATCATGGCTGTATCAGAAAATAATCGACCTTTTCGGAGAACTTTTCGCGGCAATGAATATGATGGGCGTCGACCTGTTCGCGCAGCCCTGGGTCAATCAGATCGTCAGTCTGTTCAGCAAAATAGGCTGGTCGCTTTTCGCTGTGGGAATAATTGTTGCGCTTTTTGAATACGCCATTGAAAGTCAGAACGGGCGCGGCGACCCCAAAACTCTTGCGCTTAATATCATAAAAGGCTTTATGGCGGTGAATCTTTTTACCGTAGTTCCGATAAAGCTTTACGGCTTCGCAGTTGCAATGCAGAGCAGTATGTCCGGCGACATGACGGGACTTATCGTTGTGGAGGACAAATCGCTTGTGCAGGAAATTCTTGATATGATCGCCGGAATTGCTTTCGGTCCGCTGCTTGCGATATTTATTGTCATAATGACGGGCTATGCCGTTGTAAAGGTGTTTTTCGCAAGTCTGAAGCGGGGCGGCATTCTGCTGATACAGATAGCCGTGGGCTCAATGTATATGTTCAGCGTACCGAGGGGATTTTCCGACGGCTTTATTATGTGGATAAAGCAAGTTATAGCCACCTGTCTGACGACCTTTTTGCAGTCCACAATGCTTGTCTGCGGTCTGATTTTATTCAAGGAACACTGGCTCCTCGGTCTCGGCGTAATGCTTTCCGCGGGAGAGATTCCGAGAATTGCGGGTATGTTCGGTCTTGAAACCTCGGTGCGTCCTAATATTACGGGAGCGATAACTACGGCGCAGTCGGCGGTAAGGCTTACTCAGACCGTAAAATCTGCCGTTACGAAATGAGGTGTTGTGATTGTATATTTACCCCGACAATTTAAAAGCCGCGCCGATGCTGTTTTTATGGCGGCTGAAAGACCTTGCCTTCATAGGTATAGGCGCGCTCATTTCCGTCTTCGCTCTGTCGCAGACGGGAATTTCTTTTCCCGTTGTCGTTACTCTCGTGTACGCTTTTCTTGCTATCCGCTTTGAGGACACGAGTATTCTCGACTTCATTAAATACGCTGTGAAATATTTTTTTAT
>CAMWVF010000241.1 GCA_947177545.1 uncultured Clostridia bacterium
CTCAAATAGCCGGCCTGACGTCTTGTATTCTCAATAAGTCCCGACTCGCCGAGATAAAGAGGGTTTCGCAGACTGCCGTTCATTGAGTAAATTATCTCCGTGGTAAGCTGTCCGCCGCTCAGACCGTCTATAAAAATCGCAGGGGTCTCCGTGCCCACATAACCCGATATGACATTCACGAAATCCACCGCGCTTTCGTCAAGAGCAATGCTTCCCGTTTCGGCGACGGAGCCGTCCTCCGAAAGACGTGACACAAGACTCATGGAAGCCTTTTTCATCTGGTTTCCGGGACGTATAAGAACAAGATTGTCCATACCGTCCCTGTCCATATCAAGAACGAACATGGTGCTGTAATTATCCGTATAATCGCTGAAAAGCCTGCCGTCCTCATAACTGTACACAACGGCGTTTTTTTCGCCTGAAAGCAGGGTGTAGCCGATAATGACGCTCATTCTGTCGGGAGCTCCGATATCTGCAAAAATAATGCGGTCAATACCGGTTCCAACGCCTGCGTGGTCGTAAACGCTGCGCCACTCGCCGTCTGTCATGTCGATTATGTTTATGCGGACGTTTCCCGCGCCCTCGCTTTCTCCCGATTTTTCGTAGAACACAAGCGCTTCGTCCGCGCCGTCGCCGTCTATATCCGCAAACACAAAGGCGGAGCGGTGCTCTCCGTAACGTGGGTACTGTAGCTTAACGTCCTTGCCAGCAGAACGCACAAGCGCCTCGTACACCGCAGTCTGTTCAGCCGAAAGCTTCGGCGGTGACAGCAGCAGATCCACCGAACCCGCAAAGGAACAGCCCGAAAACGCTGCCGCGCATATTAAGGAAATTACGCCACAAAATATTTTTTTGAACTTGAACGGCAACGTTTTCACCACCTATCAGAAACAAGAGTTTAAGAAGCAAGACGCAGGAAAGCTCTGCCTCTTAAAAGGGCGCAGAGTGGAAAGGCATAGCTTCCCCCTGCGCCCATGATCTTACCCCAATTCACGATAAAGGTGAATACAAAAAAATCTGCGTAAAAATCATATATGCGAATTTTCACTTGATTTTTTTGTACACTTTCCAATCGTGGATCAGGATTATTTTATTCGTCGATGGACTTCATGCCCTCAGTCTTGACAGTGGCGCTGGACCTGTTCCAACGGCGTCTGCCTTCAAGATTAAGCTTGGGCATAACTCTGTACACATAAGTGCTCCAGAACACCGCAACTATTGCAACGGTAACAAAAATAATACCGACGTCCGCAAGGGCGGGAGAGTTCAGCCCGTCTCTCTCCGAGTAAATTTTTGTAAAGTACATAATATATCTGGGAATAACCGAAACTGCCGCAAAAATCGAAGCCGCATATCCCGAAATGCACAGCCAGAAGCGGGTGTGCTTCTTTTCAAAGCCCGCAAAGAATTTTGCCGCATTAAGGAAGAATATGCCCGAAGCCATTGCCGTGAGCATTATATAAATTTTTTCCGAATAAACGCCGATAAGGTGATCCTCAGCTATCATCGCAAATACCTCAAGGAGCTTCCAGATCGCAAAGAACGAAAGGAAAACGCAGTTGCCCTTTGAAAAGCCCTCGCTTTTAATGATGTTCGTACCTGTTGAGATAAGCGTAATAACTGTAATTATTGCGCAGGCATACACGAACCAGTTAAGAACCGATATTCCCGCAAAGGTAAACACAGGGTCATCATTTGTGGATATCTCCTTGTTTCTGCGCGCTATCACAGACAGCTCCATAAATATGTCGAATACAATAAGTCCCGCCATAAGGAACATGACCGCTCCTGATTTTGGGGATATCTTCTTGTTCAGACGGTCTGCTCTTAAACGCATGGGGTTTATGAGAATACATGACTTTATCGCCTTGTCTCTAGACTGACCCAGTATCATTACAGCAAATATCAGCACAAAGCCGATTATAAGCACCCAAAGGGTATAATTCTTTCCGGGCGAACTGTCGATATATTTTCCCGTTTTGAAATTCATGTTTGTCTGAAGCTGAACAGTTCTTGCAAACACCGCCGCGACCAAGGTCAGTACATACGCTGCCATTGACGCTTTCTTATCAAGCTTTACCTTTGATGGCTTATATGCCTTTACAGTTTTTTCTTTCATGTCCGTATCCCCTCTTATTGGATTTACTGTATGCTTATACAGCATATTTTTATATATCATGTATATTATGTATCAAGCCGAAAAACTATTATCTTTCCTCGATAGGAACGTATTTATGCCGTTTTGCAACAGCCTTGTATGCGGGACGTATTATCCGCTTGCCAGTAATAAGCTCCTCTGTCCTGTGAGCAGACCAGCCAACAATCCTTGCAACTGCAAACAGCGGGGTATTCAGCTCAACGGGAATTTTCAGCATTCTGTACACCAAACCTGCATACAAGTCCACATTTGCACACATCGCCTTTGAACTGCCTTTGACCTCGGCGAACACCTTTGGAGTAAGCCTTTCAACAGCGTCAAGCAGCAGGAATTCGTCCTCAAACTCCGTGCCAGCCGCAAGCTTCATGGCGTTCTCCTTTAGTATTACCGCTCTCGGGTCGGATAATGTATATACCGCATGACCCATACCGTAAATAAGACCCGTGCCGTCTCCTGCCTCACACCTTATCACCTTTGCAAGGTAATCGGAGACCTGACCGTCGTCCTTCCAGTCGGAAATATTCTCCTTGAACTCTTCAAGCTGGCGAATAACCTTGATATTTGCGCCGCCGTGCCTGTGACCTTTGAGGGAACCTATTGCTCCCGCGTATGCGGAATAAGCGTCAGTGCCTGATGAAGTAAGCGTCCTGCACGTAAAGGTGGAGTTGTTACCGCCGCCGTGCTCAACGTGGATTATCAGCATAAGGTCAAGGAGCCGTGCTTCCTCCTCTGTGTAGACCCTGTCCATACGCAGCGTTGAGAGTATAGTCTGGGCCGTGCATTCGTCGGGGTTAAGAGGGTGCATATAAAGACTTTCGTGGTCGAAAACACGCCGCTTTATCTGATAAGCGTCCACCATTACCGAAGGAAGTCTCGCAATAATTTTCACCGCTCGGAGCAATTCGCTTTCAATGCTTTGATCCTCCGGATCGTCGTCATCATAAGAATAAAGGGCAAGAATTGAACGAGCCATTTTATTCATTATATTCTTGGACGGCGCTTTAAATATCATATCTTCGGAAAATCCCGTGGGAAGCTCTCTGAATTTTGAAAGCAGGGCGTTGAAGCGTGCAAGCTGTACTTCGGAGGGAAGCTGCCCGAAAAGGAGCAGATAAGCGGTCTCCTCAAAGCCGAAACGACCTTTTTTCGTAGTGTTTTCAACAATATCGTTTATGCTGTAGCCTCTGTAGATAAGCTCGCCGTCAACGGGTTCACGCTCGCCCTCGTTCACGATATAGCCGTGAACGTTACATATATTGGTAATACCCGCCATAACGCCGCTGCCGTCGCTGTTACGCAGACCCCTCTTGACATGATATTTTTCATACAGCTCGGGGGCAATCTGGTTATTTTTTATAAATTCATCGCATAAGCTTTTAAAAGCAGCTTTATCGTAATTATTATTCAGAACAAAGTCCTCCAATCGTTTTTTAAGTAAAACTATACACTTAACATTGTAC
>CAMWVF010000242.1 GCA_947177545.1 uncultured Clostridia bacterium
GCACATCATTTAAGTCAATTGTTAATATTGTTTCATAGTTAGTTTCTTTGTTATCTTTTAAGCCTACTACCCTCCAATCTGGATATCCACTTGGCTTATACTTTTGTCTGATCCATTTGTTACCACCAACTTTTTTTCAATTGCCATATTTGTATAGACTGTAAAACCTTTTCCCACGTTCTGATTGCAAACACGACATTTAATAATAGAGGTTGTGGTTATCGGATCATTTTCAACACTTGCAACAACATTGTTGTAATTTTAATCGAGTTCAATGCCAACACTTTCACTTAAGCCTATCATTGCCTCTTTAAAAAAAACAGGATCATAAAATTCGTATTCGTCATTAGCATTTGGGGTTGCCGTTAATTGTTTATTGCAAGCAGATAATGATAATAAGAAAAGTAGGCATAAAATAAATGTAATTGTAATTTTTTTCATATGAAAATCCTTTCAAAAATATTTTTGCAAGTTGTCAAAATAAGTAAGCTTTGTGAACATAAATATTGAGACATATTTCTGACATCATATTTTAATGTTTCAAATATGTACCCCCTTTCGATTGCCTCTAAACATAAAACCATTAAGAAGTAAAAATCACGTCAAGATTTTTTGAATTTTGTAATTTTTTGTAGTATTATACAGTTTATGCAGAAATATTTGTACATTATGTATAACAAGAAATCCTTTAATTCCCCAATGGGAAACTCTAAATATTGCCTTGAAAGACAATATCAGTCAATCAAGGCAATAGCAATTTCGCAAATTTAAAATATGTCGTCCTCTGGAACATAACACCACGCAAGACTACCTATAGCAACATAATCACATTCATCAATTTTAAATCCATCATCTGTCTTTTTCAGAGTGACGGTAAAATTATCAACAAGATCATAATCCAAGTCCCAGTTTTCGCCTGCACCGTATTCAGTCATATAAAGAACAAGAGTATCCTCACCTGTCATTTCCGTTGAAGTGATATGCACTGTGTCTACGCCTACGCCGCCGCCCTCGCTGCCAATGCCGTCGGATACATACAGCTTGCCGTTCTCCTCATAATAATAGTAATTACATTCTTCAAAAACATAATCTATCATTTTGTCCGTAAAAAACGGTTTCATCTTATCCTGCATATCCGCAATAGAAAGCACATCTCCGTCAATTATTTCATAAATAGGCATATCATAGCTTTCACCCAAATAATTTGTACTCGTTATTGTAATGGATTTATTCCAATCAACGTGGTTCTGCATTTCTTTGCCTAAAACATAGTCAAAAAAGATTTTATGGCTTTCTTGCAATAAGTTTTGTATTTGCTTTTCTTCTTCCGTGCGGTTATCTTCTTTAGGGGAAATCAATGTCGTTTCCGTTGTCTCAGTATCCTCCGCAACAACAGATGGCGCATTTTTTTCATCTGATTGCAAATCTTTAGTAGTATCAATAACATCTGAATTTGATGTGCTTGTTATTTCGCTTGTTTGCTGGAGTGCTGCTGATGAGCAGCCACTCATCAACAGCATAACAGCACAAATTTGTAGTACAATTATCTTTCTCATTTTTTACCTCAACCAGCAATTAGTATTCAAATCCTATAATAGCATAGCCGCTTACAGTAGCACCGCCGTCTTTAAAGACTTGCATATTAGCCAATTCCATTCTGTTTCCGTTCCACGGATCAATAATGTAGTATACGCCACTCACTCTTGCAACAACGGTTGCCCAATGTTCTTTTCCTGTGCTTGAATTTTTCACATAAATAAATGCGAGCTTTCCCATAGACAACTGTGCGCAAATTGCCAAGTATGAGTTATCTGCTGTGGTATAGAGCCTAAAAGCTCCATTACCTATCCAGCTACTCACATACCCATTACTTGTTGTAAGATTAGCAGGCGTTATTTGCGTTTTGTTTGTCATTTTTTTGTGTTTTGCGCGGCAGGCTACAAAAAGCAGCAATACCACGTATAAAACCGCGGGGTAGAACAAGGGTCAAGGCTCAACCTTGTCGGCAGGAGTTTTGAAAACTTTTCGAGACTGACACCGTCCCAATATGGAAAGCTCTTCGGAAACGTTCTCCAAAGAACTCAAATTTAAAATTTAAAATCAATCTGCACCAATTTTTTTCCGTTGGGCAATGGATATTCGGCTTCAGATACAGCTTTATATCCGATATCATCCATGGTATTTATCAGTTTGTCGGTCTCCATTTGGTGATGAACACTGTTCAGTCCGTCAAATGAATGGATATAAGGCGAGTCGGAAACAAACTCCTTGTCTGTATTGATCTGTATGCCGCAGGAAACATATTTCGGTTTCACCTGCTTGACAACCCTTTGAAAGTACTCGTATCCGATATACTCAATCAGCAAATTGGCAATAACAAGGTCGGCGGCTGGTAATTCGGATATGTCGGCGATAAGGTCAACGCAGAAGCATTTCAGTACTCCGCCCAGCTTTGCGTACCGTTTTTCGACCTCTTGCAAATACTCCGCGTTTACGTCAACGCCGTAAACGGCGGTGTATTTTTCGGTATCAATATGCTCCAGACCGTTTCCTCCCGCGATACCTAAAATCATTACGCTGCGAGCGGAGTACGTGTCAAGCTGCTTTTTCATCATACTGTTAAGCGTTTGGAGCTGCTTTACGCTGTCAAGCTTCATATGATTTTCGTAATCTGAAAGCTTTATTGATTTCCATGGATTATCCATTTTATTTTCCTCTGCCTTTTATTTTGTAAAAAATCTCTGCGAAACACTGTAGGTCTCATTCGGCGCAATTTCAGCATATCCGCTTTCCTCACGTGAAATGTTCATATTAGGCGCGTTCACCTGCGCCGTCATAGGCTCGGGACAGAAATAATTCTTGAAGCCCTTATCGTTCCAGACTATCCAGAATTTGTACTTGTCATCGACCTCATAACAAAGCTTCTTGCCGCTTGTTGTGTCCGTCATAACGCAGCCGTGGAAGTCCTCACCGTCCAGCTTGACCGTGCCGCCGAAATACATATCGTTGCAGATATTTTTAAGTACGGGGACTTTGCCGTTTATATATTCCTTGTCGTGCTTGTTAAGCTCCGATACCGTACCGTCGGGAAGCCACCTGCGCTTATTGAAATTTATCTTCTTTACAGCGGGGACTTGCAGACGAATATTTTCCTGCTTGCCTCCGTCCACAAAAGGAGCATTAATAGTGGTATGTGTTGCAATTGAAATAGGCATCATCTTGTCGGAATTGTTTGTCAGAGAAATGGTGTGCTTCATACCTTTTTCGGAAAGCTCAATAGTAATTTCCGCAATAAATTTTACCGGGAAACAGCTAAAGAAAAAATCGTTTTCATCATAGACATATTCCGTGGTAACATAAGCTCTGCCGTCCGCTGCCTCAAGAGCCTTTATTTTGTGAACGCGCTTCTGTAAAAAGCCGTGGAGGTGATTGCCGAATTTGCCCTCATTCACGGGAAAATGATACTCACTGTCGGAGGTTTTCAGCAAGCCGCCGTCCAGACGGTTGGGCAGATACAGCGTGGGCAGACCCCATACTTCCGTAGAGTTCATTATCTCCGCAATGCTTACATCCTGTCTCTAAAACACAACAGACCCTCCCGACGAACTTACTCGTGT
>CAMWVF010000243.1 GCA_947177545.1 uncultured Clostridia bacterium
TTAACAATCAAAGTCGCTCTTGTTTCGCCAAAGCAATCCAAAGCACCTGCTTTACAACCTCAATTGAGATTATATTCAGCCTGTCGCGTTTTTCCGGGGGAACATACGCGGGATTTTTTTCTCCCGCCGCATTATATTCGGCGTACAACTCAGGCTTTTCCAACACTGTGCTCGGCGGGAACGTTCCACCCGAAACGCATTTAAGCTCGGCAGCCGAAATATCATATACGTACCAACCGCTGTCGGTATACTCCTCCCCCTCGAAAGAACCTGTGAAAGCTATTTTTATGTAAACCTCGTTTTCCGCGCCAACAATATTCAGTATTTTACGCTGACTGTCGGACTTATACGCAAGAGTTCTCTCATCGGTCTCGGCGTCGTAGACGTACACAACATTGAAGTAATCGTCCGAAGTCGTTCTGTAATATATCTTTGTGCCGCAGATGTCCATATCTCGGAGGTTGTTGTTCTCTGCCGTATCGAGAGCTATGGACTTTATCATCTCGCCGTTGTGGCTCAAACGGTGTATCACGGTCTTGAACCACTCGTTTTCTTTCAGCATGGCGATAACGTAAATCCCCGTGGCGTTTACAGCGGCTATACGGACGTTGTTAAGCGTCCCCGTGGAAATCTCGGCGGCAGTAATTTCAGTACCCTGCTCCTCGGAGACCGCCACAATTTTATAGTAATCGTCGTATTTCTCGGCTTTGTATAGGTTCCCCATATACGGGAAGTATTTTATCCTGAACAAGTTATAATTTTCGTCCCCCGAGTAAAAGCCCTTTTGGGAGGAACAGACAGAGGATCTTGTAAGCGCGGTAAGCTTAGCCGCATTCAAATGCGGTGAAGCGGACTTTACCGCCGCGGGTTTAACGGCTTCCTTGACGCTTACGCCGCACATATGGCAGAACAACGCATCGGCGGGAAGCTCCGTTCCGCATTTTGAGCATATGGGATTTTTTGCCTGCCTTGCTCCGCAGTAGGAGCAGAACCTTGCGCCGTCCACAAGCTTTTTGCCGCATTTTACACAATTATACATAAACCCGTCCTCCATATAAATGTAATTACATTAATTATATACCAAAAGTAAAGGCTATTGCAACACAATATTAATCATTTTGTCATTTTATACAAAAAAGCTGTTGTCATTTCTCTATATTGACTACCCTCATATACCGTCTTAAAGGATACTCGCCGTCATGGGCTTCTCCGCAGAAGCTTACCGACATATTTCCCGCCCGCATGACGCGGTTCACTCCGCTGCGTACCAGAATCTCGGTGAGACGGCTCCTGCTCTCCCTTTCACAGACAAGTCCTGCTGTTTGCAGATACCCCTTTGAATTTCGCAGTACTGACATTATTTCCCTTTCGGGCAGGGACTTCACAAGGCAGTTACCGTACATATATGAAAGCTCAAGGCTGCTGTCATGGGAAATTGTCAGGCTGCACCCTTTTCCCCGAAAAATCTTTTTTCCTCTGTCGCCTGCTCCTATTGCGGTTTCAAGCAGGCTGTTGTATTTCCGCAGGGTAATTTCTGCCGTTACCCCTATCTCGAAGATAGGGTACTCTTCCAATGCTTTTTCAAGATAAGGCAGAAAATCGGTGCAGAACCGCTCTAAAACCCTGCCGTCCTCGGTATTTACAAAAATTGTCTGGCAGGAGCTGCAAAAAAGCTGCCTTGTGGATATAATATGGTTGGCAAGAGCTGTCAGTTCAGCGGCTTTGTCCTCATAGCCCGACACGTACGCAAAACCAAGCTTGTGTCCCCACTCGATGATTTTCGCCCCTGCTGGAGCAAGTGTGCGGACAGCTTTTACTGCGCTGTCGCCGCCCCAGACCACTATTCCGTCGGACATTTCCGCCATTTTTTTCATTGCAAAGACATCTGCCGAGGGGGTGTCAAAGACGTAAATAAAATTTTTCAGAGCAGGCTCTATTTTAATAAGCTGTTTAAAAATTTCTACAGACAAGCCGTTGTCCGCCTCTGGAAGCTTTAAAATATTGATGTTGCCTGTCAGCAGTCCCTCCAAGACGCTAAAGGCAGGGAGACCGTCCACATTTCCGGCAGCGATATGAAAAAGAGTACCAAGCGGTGCGAAGCGAACTTCAACGTTTTTTATGCCATAGGGCGGAGTGATATTATGCCGCTCCTTAAAGTCCGCCCCAAGCTCGGCGGCAACGCGGTACTCGATATTTTCACGTTTCATCAGCATGGCGGCAGTCTTAACGTATTCGCCGAAGTCCTCCCCTGAAAGCTGTTTTATAATTTGATCAAACTCGCCGTCCGCAATCATTTTTCCAAGCCTGTCTGCGGCAGCGACGACCTTTTCCCTATCAAGCCTTTCGGAGGAGAGGGTGCGGTTTATCCGTTCCTCAATGGTATTTAAAATTTTATTCTGTTCGGACGACCCGAAAAGTTCTCCGCCTGCAAGTATCATTTTGCTCCCTCCAATTCGTTGAGTATTTCCTCAGCGCCTGCCGCGCAGGTTTTTATATCACGTATGCCGACCCTGCCTATTATTTCAAGGTAGGGAGAGCTTATTCCGCATGGACACTTTTCATCGTGTATCACGCCCAAGTCGTCCGTAATAATACTTAAAATCGGCGTGGCTTTCACCATTGGAGTGATAAGGTTCACAAGACCTATTTCGCCGTTGGGTACGGGCTTCAATGTGTTCACATCTCTGATTATTACCCTGCTGTAGACCGGGATATGAAAATGGTGAGCCTTGCAGTCGCAGTATAGAATCGGGTGTTCCGCTGCGCCAAAGCTTTCCACGATGTTTTCCTCGTCTATGCCCAGAGTTTTTTTGGCGAGAGCGTAGAACGCCTTTTTGTCCACCCGCTCCTTGTAGAACTGCTTCCAGCCGCCGCCAAGCATTATTTTTGAATTTTTCGGCAGCTTGACGGATATGCCGCGTTCGTCCATAAGCTGCATTGCAAAATAAGTGTAGGACGGGAACCCGATAAACCGTACTCCGAAGCGGGAGCGCTCAAATTTTTGAATTGCGGAGAGTACGCCCTCCAAGTCGGGTGAATATTTTCCGTCCTTGAATTTCAGTGCAAAGGTCCTGCTAAGCGCAGGTGAGAAAAATGTATACCCCAAGGCGGTTTTTGTGACGGCGGTATTGTTGCCCCTGTGAGGATGGTACCCGAAAATTATATAGTGAGACGGGCGCAAGGTCGTGATATTACGCCATTTAAAGATTTTCAGCACCATGTTCAGACCGTTTAAAAGGCTTAGGAAATCAAAGCCTATCTCGCTGAATTTCCCGCTTGTCCCCGAGGAGGTGGCGGTGAGGAAAATTTTATTTTTCGGCATGGAATAAATTTTGTGTTTTTTGAAAAAAAGCGTTGGTAAGGGCGGTATCTTCGCGATATCCTCATAGGTTTTCAGATCGTTCGGCGAAAAGCCCACGCTGTCGAGAATTTTTTTATATTCGGGACAGTTTTTATAGTGAAACTCGCAGTTTTCCCTTACTGCTTCAAGGAAAATTTCCTTTGTATTTTCCGTGTCAAAGGGATTCTTAACGCTGAAAAGCTTTCTTCTGTAACCCATAAAAAATTCCTTTCCCGAAAATTATTTTCGTATCACGTTCACTTC
>CAMWVF010000244.1 GCA_947177545.1 uncultured Clostridia bacterium
GTCCGGCAGGATATACTGCATAGTAAGCCGATAGTCCCTCCCATCGTTTCGGTACTTTTCGCCGTATTTTTTCAGATGTTCGTTCTTGCCCACCTTACCGAAGCTGTCCTCCGAAGCGGCGTACAGAAGCCACATAAGATAGCCGTAGTCAAAATGATTTCCGTAAAAATCAAGGGACGTTATCTTATCCTTAACTGCAAAAAGTCTTTCGGTGATTTTTTCGGGAAAGCAGTTTTCGTGGAATATTTTATTTGCGTACACCTTTGCTTCCATATAAGCCTGTTTCGGGAACACGCAGCAGTTGGAAAGATACTTCCCCTTTGCGGGACAAATCAAAAGTTTTTCCTCCGTCATTTTTTCAAGAATTTCTTCAAGATAAACGGGAGCGATACCCATTTCGTCCGCAATGTCGTTTACAGACTTTTGCTCCGAGCGGCAGATGACTACTACCTGCGGAATAATTTTTGAGCTGGCCATAAGGCAGGATGCCTGCATTGCCGAGTCTCCCCAGAACCAGTCGAGCTGTGCGGGAGCGTATGCCGATGTACCGATATTATTCATACTATCAAACCCTTCCTTCAGCTTTTTTCTCGCGTCGAAAAGCCTGCGCTTGACCGTGCCAACGGGAATTTTTAAGTCGTAGGCAATGGAGTTTACAGACTGTTCGCGGAGATAAAAGCGTATCAAAATTTCGCGGTAAGAGGAGGCGAGCCGCGACAGCGAATAATTAAGGGCGGAAATATCCTCTGCTGCAATAAGCTGTTCAATGGGTGCCGGGACGTCCGCCGCAATTCCTCCCGCCGACTCGATAGGCAGGTCGGGACTGCGCTTGTGCCTGATATAGTCGGCGTATTTGTTGCGCGCCATTTTCCAGTACCATGAATAAAAGCTGACAAATTCCCTGCCGCTTGAAAGAGCGCGGACAGCCTCGTATAGGATATCCTGCGCCAAGTCCTTAGACGCCTCGGTATCGGCGACCCGCTTCACGCAGAAAAGATAGGTATTTTCGATAAGCTCGCCGCATATATATTCGTTCACGTTTTCACCTCCTTGAATGCTGTAAACCGATTTACGCATAATAAGTCGGAAAAATTTAAAAAAGGTTCGGAAAAAATTCTTTCAGCGCAAAAGATTACAAAGGTTACAAAAAGATTTCAATTCGGTTACAGTTCAGGCGGAGCTATTGACTTGATTTTCGGGCGGTGGTATAATTTTCATAAAGAAATAATTGGAGGGATTGTAGTGAAAAAATTTTTTGCGGCAGGGCTGGCGGCGGCGCTTGCTCTGTCCCTTGCCGCCTGTGAGGAGAAAAAGGAGGATACCGATAATACCGCCGAAAGCAGCGTTGTTTCGGTATCGGTGGAGTTCCCCTCGGGCGCGGAGAAAATTACGGAAAACAACAAGGAAATTTTCGATATAAATAAATTTACCGTAAGCTTTTCCCTGCCCTCGGGCTGGAGCGTTTCCGACGAACCCTCCGAGGATTTTCCGCTTATAGGGGCATGGTCCGTGCGGGGTATCTATGACGGAACCTATGCCGAAGCCAATAACTGTATCGGCGCGGTGGGGTACAACGTCATACCCGAGCTGTCCGACGAGGAAAAAAATATCCCAGCCGCGGTGTACAATCAGATCGCGCTGGGGAACGACTATCAGTTTGCCGTAAGAGAGAGGTACGATATAGTCCGCAGCGGAGATGATCGGGAGACCGCTCTCACCGACGTGTACTATTCGGAAGCTTTAGGCAGAGACGGCGAAAGGCTCAACAAGGGCATACTTATGCTTGACAGGCAGGCTGGAGTTTACGTTGCCGTGGAGCTTGACGCTTCAATTACCGACGAACAGCACAGGCAGATCGCCGAGAGCATGGAAATTACCGTATCGGAAAAAACGGATATCACCGACGCGGAAATAAAAAGGCTTATCGAGGACAGCCATTTTATTACCCTTATGACCGAGTACGACACCCTGCCCTTCGATCAAGTGGAGCCGTCCAAGTGGCAGGACAGAGATTACTATAAGGTTACCGACGAGCGGTTCGACGAATGGGACGAGTGGGTGGAGTACGTCCGCACTATTTATTCAGAAAATATGGAGGAGCAAATTCTTACGAATGCAAGATATGTCAGCATAAACGGCTTTACCTTTACAGACGGCATTGCAAAGGGCTGCGATATCCTGTTCGACAAATATACTTATGAAATGGCAGACCCGATTGACGGCAGACCTGTCTGCATAGTAAAAATACCCGACGCGTACGAGGGCAGCGAGGGGGATTTTTACGTGGAAACAATTACCTTTGAAAACACCGAAAACGGTTGGAGAATATACGACTGCGTTCTCGACTATGAGGACAATTAAACTGTCAGCTATAACGCTTCCGCGGCGTTGTCGTTGCGGGAAAAAAGCTCCTCAACCTCGTCCATAAGGGCGGGGTATTTTTTTAGGTCGGGACTTTCCGCAAGCAGCTCCTTGGCGGCTTTTTGGCAGTCCGCAAGCAGCTCTCTGTCCGCGGCAATGTCCGCGATTTTCAGGTCGGGGAGACCGTGCTGACGGTTGCCGAAAAAGTCCCCCGCGCCGCGCATTTTTAAATCGTACTCTGAAATTTCAAAACCGTCGGAGGTCTTCGTCATAAGCTTCAAACGCTGCTCTGACTCCTCCGTGACCTTTTCGGCGATAAGCACGCAGTAGCTTTGATACTCCCCTCTGCCCACACGTCCTCGAAGCTGGTGGAGCTGTGACAAGCCGAACCTGTCGGCGTTTTCGATGAGGATTATATTTGCGTTGGGGACATCAACGCCAACCTCAACCACAGTCGTCGCCACAAGCAGGTCTATTTCGTGCGCCTTGAATTTCGCCATTATTTTGTCCTTGTCCGCGGCGGGCATTTTGCCGTGTAGCAAGCCCGTTCTGTACTCTGCAAGGACGGTCTTTTTTAAACTTTTTTCGTACCCCTTTGCCGCCGCAAGTTCATTTTCGTTTTCCTCTATCATTGGGCAGACAATATACCCCTGCCTGCCTTCGTCAAGCTGCTTTTTCACAAAGCCCAAAGCCCGTTCCCGCAGCTTGGACGTTACCGCAAAGGTCTCGATTTTCCTACGTCCCTTTGGCAGTTCATTCAGTACGGATATGTCCAGATCACCGTAAATTATCAGCGCAAGCGTCCGCGGTATAGGCGTTGCGGACATTACAAGCTTGTGGGGATTGTTACCCTTGTCCGCAAGCAAAGCCCGCTGATTTACACCGAAGCGGTGCTGCTCGTCCGTAATTACAAGCCCCAAATTCTTAAAATTTGTAGTACCGGAAATAAGCGCGTGAGTGCCAACCGCAACAAGGCATTCGCCGCTTGCGATTTTTTCGGAGACCTCCGCCCGCTGCTTTTTCGTCATGGAGCCTGTCACGCGGCAGACTGTTATTCCCAACGGCTCCAGCATTTCGGAAAGGGTCTTGAAATGCTGCGCCGCCAGAATTTCCGTGGTAGCCATTAACGCCGTCTGGAAACCGTTTTTTGCGGCTGCCAATGCGACGGCTGCGGCAACGGCTGTCTTGCCCGAACCAACGTCGCCCTGCACAAGTCTGCTCATGGGGACGTCCCCGCAAA
>CAMWVF010000245.1 GCA_947177545.1 uncultured Clostridia bacterium
ACCCTGTTTATTTCCTTGTCGTCGCTTGGGAAAAAAGCTTTCTCCACCACAACGTTAAAGCCTGTTTTGTTGCTGACTATCTCGTCGCCGTCCCTGTCAACGATTTCGCCTCTGGGGGAACTTATTACCTGTGTAGCCATTCGTGTGGTAAGAGTTTTCTCGAGGTACTCCGCGCCGTCAACTATCTGTATTTTCATAAGGTCGATAACGCACAGAGACATCATACCCAGAAGTATCAGGAAAAAGAATACTGCCCTTAAACGGTCTAAAAATTTTCGCATATTTTTATCGCGGTCCTTTCCAATAAAAATATTAGGTAATTCCTTTTTTGTGTGTACGCGTTCTGCTATTCTCTCACAATATCGTCGGACTTTTCTTCAATATAATTCTCATCTATCAATCCGAGATGCTTTACAAGGAAACGCACCGCAAAATAAAACGGCAGCACCGCGATTTCCGTGTAGATCATCACGGGCAGAAATTCCCGTGTAAAAATTTTTCCCGAGGAGTCGTACTCCCAGATCGCATAGTAGAAAAAATAGTGTATAACGCCTTGGATCAGAATTGCGGCGGCGTTAAGCATAATAATATTGAGAATGTGCCGCCGTACAAAAAAGTGGAAAAGCAGCGACGAAAACAAACAGCACCACAGCATTATTATCCCGCTTAGACCAACAATAGTACCCTGCGCCGTGTCCAGCAGCAGCCCCGCCAGACAACCGCATATTGCGGACTCAAACGGCTCCTCGAACATGGAAATGCATATCGCTATCGGAATGACAAAAAGCGGCGTTCTGAGATTCAGCGGCGCCGTTGTCATGTAAACATATGACAGCACCAGCATTACGCCGTACAATATCCAGCGCACAACGGTGTTGCGTTTTTCCTTTTTCCTTTTTACATCAATATTCACAATGAGCTCCTTTTAGAGAATCTAAGATAGAACCTACAACACGCCTGCCCGCTGCTTTGACAAAGATTAGAGCAGCAACTGTCTGCAATAATATTTCACTTATGGGGAAACATTCGCTGCTTGACGTTCCCCGTCCTGCCCGTTAAAGCTGGTTATTACAAAAACTGTGGAAACGTCGTCGGGGTTTATAGCAGGCTGTATAACAGCGTACATGGACAAGCCGCTGTCCTCCATGCCAACCTCCTCGACCGTACCCACAAGCTGATTTGCCGGAAAAGTCTCACTGCCGGAGGCTACGATTATGTCCCCCGCCTTTATGTCGGAGGTCTTGCTGATATAGCTCATAAGACAATGTCCATCCTCAGCAAGCTCGTAGTCTCCCTCGACAATGCCGGTGGACTTGCTCCTTACAACGGTTACGCCGACAGCAGTCCTGGGGGAATACAGAGTGCGCACCTTGCTTGTGCTCCTTGAAACGTCGTAGCATACCCCTACAAGTCCAGCGGACGTTATAACAGGGTCGTAGGGTTCTATACCGTCGTCGCTGCCCTTGTCTATTGTAAAGGAATGGTAAGGGTCGTTTGTCGTCCTTGCAATTACCGTGCAGGGCGGTGAGAAGGTGTAGTCGTCATACTCCTCTTTAAGCTCCAGCATGACCCTCAGCTGCTCGTTTTCACGGACTATCTTGTCATAATCTATGATGTCGTTATATATCTCGTTAAGAGTATTTTTCAGCTCAATATTTTCATTATAATATTTTTCCGCATTAAAAAGCATATCCATTGCGGAAGTCACCTTATCCGAAATAGTTGTGGAGACCTTCTGAAAAGGCTCGAAGATAAACCCGAAAATCGACGCGCTGTCGGAGGTATACCCGCCCATTGTGAGGGAATATATCATAACGCCGACAATAACAGCCATTACCGCGGCGAGAATTTTAAATTTTGTGGTTTTGAAAAAATCCTTCACAATGCCGTGTCCTTTCCAATCAGAAGTTAAAGGTTAAAATTTATTTCCTGTCCCTTTCAAATTCCAAAACGGGCGGGGAGCCTGCATTGGCACGCCCCCGCCCCTACAGGTGACAATCAATAATATTTGGAATCGTCGTTAAGAACCTCGCGGAGTCTCTCAATATCCTCAAGCACCTTGCCCGTGCCGTCCGCAACGCAGTCAAGGGGAGTTTCCGCCGCATGGACAGGCATACCCGTTTCCTTGCTGATAAGCTTGTCAAGACCCCTTATAAGCGCACCGCCGCCTGCAAGTGTGATGCCCTGATCGATAATGTCCGCAGCAAGCTCGGGGGGAGTTTTTTCAAGCGTTACCTTTATAGCCTCGATAACGTTGGAAAGAGGTTCCGCAAGAGCCTCTCTTATCTCCGCAGAGGTTACCGTTATATTTTCGGGGAGACCGTTCAAAAGATTACGTCCCTTAATTTCCATTTCGGTTTCCTGCTCCATTGGGAAAGCGGAGCCGATAGCGATCTTAACATTTTCGGCAGTGCGCTCGCCTATGAGGAGGTTGTACTTCTTCTTGATATAGTTGATTATAGCCGTATCGAAAGCGTCACCCGCAACTCTTACAGAACGGGAGGTTACAATACCGCCGAGAGAAATAACAGCAACCTCGGAAGTACCGCCGCCGATGTCGACAATCATAGAACCCTGCGGCTCGGAAACAGGAAGTCCCGCACCTATAGCCGCAGCCATAGGCTCTTCAATAATGCTTACCTTTTTAGCTCCCGCATTTTCGGCAGCTTCCTTAACGGCACGTCTTTCAACAGCCGTTACTCCCGACGGGATACATATGATAACGTGAGCCTTTGAAAAGACAGCTCCCTTTAACGCCTTTTTGATAAACTCCTGAAGCATTGTGGTGGTTATCTCAAAGTCGGCGATAACGCCGTCCTTAAGAGGTCTTACCGCAACGATAGAGCCGGGGGTACGTCCGATAACGTCCTTAGCCTCCTGACCCACATACTTAGCTCTGTCGGTACGTGTGTCCACAGCAACAACCGACGGCTCGCGGATAATTATACCCTTTCCCCTCATATATACAAGGGTATTTGCAGTACCCAGATCGATTCCGATTTCTTTAGCAAACATTTTTTATTCCTCCATTAATATTTAAAAAGTCAATAGTACTATTATTACCAATATTACCAAGTCATAATAATACTGATTGCAAATAGCTTTCAAATTATTAAACCAGATTTCCGCAAATAAAGCCACATATACTATTATAGCACGTGAAAACTCGCTGTACAACAGTTTTTGAAAATTTTTTCCGAATTGTAACTTTTGTTTTTTTTGTGTAACTTTTTCCCGCCTTTTCGTACAAATTTTACATATAAAATTCGGCACATTAAATATAAGCTTTGGAAAATTTTTAAAGAAATATGTCTTAAAGGTTTCTGCAAGTCTTATTGTACACAACAAGAGCAATAATAATGCAGATAATCTGCGCAGGATTTACCGTAAGCGAAAATCCAAACGCAAGCTTGAAAACGATAAGGTCAAGCACCAGCGGGGAAGCCGTATCCAGTCCCACCGACATGGAGTAAGCCAGCCACGACAGGAACGACACCTCCGCGCAAAGCTTTGCCGCCACCGTTCCCAAAACAATTCCTGCCAGCAGAAAAAACAAAAAAGCAATGGTTTTTTTCAGGTCCTTAGCCATAAATG
>CAMWVF010000246.1 GCA_947177545.1 uncultured Clostridia bacterium
CGTTTTGTCTGATATGCTCATGACCGTTGACGGAGAAAAACTTGAACCTTCGGAGGACGGCTCAGTAACGCTTAGACAGCAGGGCGATATTTTATTATGCGAAGGCGGAGATCTGTTTTCTGATTTACCCGACAGAATACATATAGTTTCAGATACAGAGATTCAGTTTACTTATGGCGAAGATGTGTGGTCGATTACATATGACCTTACTGCTGACGGTATTAAAAATGTGAAGAAATCTAAACTTTAAGGTGGTCTTATTATGCGGGAGTATTTGTTTGAATTAAGAAAAAAGGCCAATAAAACGCAGAAAGAAATAGACAGATATGTTTTTGACAAATACGGATTTAAAATGAATTATGTAAATGTTGAACTTGGACGATTGTGGAAGGATTTATCTGGCGATAGGGCGGTAATGCTTGCTGATGCACTTAATACTACACCTGAATATGTTTTAAAATGCGAGGCTGAGCAAGGAGGCTATAAACGATATTCCGCAGTTTCAAACTATGAGAATCCACATAAGGTAAAAAAGGGACGCCGCACCGAATATGACGAACCTTTTACAGATGCGGAAAAAGCTTTAATAGAAGAGTATTTGCCTTATGTGGATAAAGTGATAGAACGTCTTAAATATGGTAAATATAAGAGCTGTCTTGACGTGCTTATGACAGCTGCAGACTTTTATGATGTTGGAGTACTGGCATTTTTGCGTACTGTAAAATCATTGACGGTGCAGAAACGCGAAGATCCAGAATATTTTAACACTATTAATGAATTGGTACCTTTTTATCGTCTTAATTTTTCTCGTTCTATCGAAAGTGCATACATAAAATATATTCGCGGAGCAAATACCGCAAAGCGTAAAGCCTCAATTAACGCCTTGGCTCTTGATGCTGAGGTTAGGGGCGGCGAAACAGACGAGGATTTTTATAATTTCATTCCAAGTAGGGATTTGCCGATACCGATTGTTGCTGAAAGTACCTGGACTTTGGACAAGTTGTATTCATACCTGAACAAGAAGCAGATGCGGGTATGTGAAATGCTGATTTTAGGTTGGACGACTGGCGAAGTTATTAAACACTCATATGCTTCTCAAAGGGATATAGGTATAATCAGATTTTATCTTGAACAATTTAAAGTGTATGGTAAAATCTTATGGCGTACAGAAGATTATAAAATAGATACACCCAATATTCACTTTTCTTTTACTGCTCTTCGCTGGAAATTTGCAGTTTCTTATAAGAAGAAAAAGTACAGTATGGGAACATATAAAGATTTGAGCGATGCGCTTGATTTACAGCTTATTGCTCACTCACATATTATTGCAGGGGACTTTTTACAGTGGCATAAGGCTCATTTGACACCGAATTCTGCTAATGTTATGGTTTTTACATATCCGCTTCCATGTGATAAAGATGTTGATTTTTCATCTTTGCCATCTCTTTCAGAAAAGCCGAAATTTGATAAAAAAATAACTCGTGCAACAAAAGAAAATCCAGTAGGTATTTATGTGAACAAAAAAAGCGGTACTTACGAAGTTCAAATGGGTTCGGAATATAAGTTGGGTTCATGTGAAACTTTTGGAGAAGCGTTACATCTACGACATATTGCTGAGGATCATTATCTTGCAGGGGATTTGGATTCCTGGTATGAGAACTTTAAAGTCCAAAAGGAAAAGGATTCAATTACATATGCAAGACTAGAGTTCAAGCGCACAAAAGACGATATTGATACTTACCGCGTTGTGCGCAGCTCAAACGGAAAAATTCTAAGTTTGGGACAATATCCTTATGAAGAAGCTCTAAAAATTAAAACCTTGGCTGATAGTCATGTAGATAAAGGCGACTTTGACGAATGGGCAAAAGATTTCTATGCTGATTATTTGAAAAGAAGTTCATCTACACCTACATATGCTCGTATGGATAAAACTATATGTCAAGGTTCTGTTAAGTATATTGTAAGAGGATCATATTTGAAAAAGCCGTATAGGCTTGGGACGTATTCTTATAATGAAGCTGTTAAAGTAAAAGAACTTGCAGACAGCCATATAGATGCAGGAGATTTTATTGAATGGTCAAATACGTTTTGTGAAGAATACAAGAAAAATAGTCCTCGTAAACGTACTAACAATAAGGTAGTATATACAAGGATCGATAAGTATTTAAAACATGGAAAAACAATTTATGAAGTTCTGCGCCATTATCAAGGTAAGCGTTTTCGTCTTGGACAATATTCTTCCTACGATGAAGCTGCCAAAATCAAAGCTTTAGCTGATAGCCATATAGATACAGGAGATTTTGTCGAGTGGGCTATACCTTTTTATGAATCGTATAAAGCAGAAACAAAGCTTCGTAAATATAAAAATATACGAAAGCCAATAGAAACGGTAGCCTATGAAGCTTCTTTTGTACTGTGCAAATATTTGATTGGCATGTATAGACTGCTGTGCTTCGACACTAAAGGTTCCGAACACACAATAGGCGAAACGACGGACGTTGAGGAAGCGTATAAAACTATGGATCTTGCAAATGAACATATTGAAGCTGGGGATTTCAATGCGTGGTTTGCTGATTATAAAAATATTTAAATGGAGGTATGATAATGTCTGAAATAAAAATTGTTGAGAAGATAGTTGCTCCCAATACCAACTGGACACAGCTTATAATTGATAGAAAAGATGAAGTTTTGGAACGCTGCGCCTACAAAATACTTTTTGACCGTACCTATCCTTATTTTTGGATTTGTCCAAGATTTGGAGGAATGGACGGCAATGGACTGGCGTTGACCTATGCCGATGTAGAACGTGCAGCAGTATTTGACAACGAAAAAGAGGCATTTGAGAAATTTGACTTTACTGCAGACGGTGTATTGCCTCTTAATGGAAACACAGCTATTTGTATAGCAATGGGTGCAAGGCAGGCGTTCTATATCCTTTCAAATGCTGGATATAGCGATAACGGTGGAGGATACACATTCTATGTTTCCGCTCAAGATGATCCTGTGTGCCCATTTGCTCAAACAAATCCCTATTCTTAATAAAATGAAAAATCACGTTAAAACAAGGAGGTTTATATTATGAATAATACGATTACAAAAAATATTCTTGCAGCAATTTGCGCCTTATTGGGTTTTGTTTTCGGTGATCTTAATGGTATTATGATCGCACTTGTCGCCCTGATCGTCATGGACTACATATCTGGCGTGCTCGCAGCGATGGTCGAGAAAAAGCTGTCCAGTGAAGTTGGCGCGAAAGGAATTGCCAAAAAGATTTTCATGCTGCTGATCGTCGCCGTGGCAAACATTGTGGACATCAACGTAATAGGCGAAGGGCACGTCCTTAAAAGCGTGACGGTGATCTTCTACATTGCCAATGAATGCATAAGCCTGATTGAAAACGCAGGACGGCTCGGCGTTCCTGTGCCTAAGAAGCTGCTTGATGTGCTGGAGCAACTGAAAAATAAGGATAAGTAAAGTTATAGCCTCACAGAAATTTTTCCTGTGGGGCTATTTTCATTTCTTATAGCTGAATAGCAAAACTGCACCGATCTTGTTGTAATTGTTGACAAATGCTTGTATATTATGTATAATAA
>CAMWVF010000247.1 GCA_947177545.1 uncultured Clostridia bacterium
CATATAAATTGCTTCATTGTCGGGAAATTCAATCTCATCAAAAACAAGCATTCCTGGAATAGCTGTTTCAGCTGCAGCTTTCAATTCATCATATATGGTTTTATTTATGTTGCTTGAAAAAGCGAAAGCTATCATTCCAGTGAATCTTGTATCTTCGGGAACAGATAAAAAAGGAATAATTGAAGCTCCAGGGACGTTCGTTTCTCCAATTACTTGAAAAGTTTGTCCAAAAAGTTCAATACTGTTTTCACCGTTTTTTATATTTAATGTTGGTTCATTCCAACCGTTACCATCATTAAATACTATAGCAACAGCTTCTCCTTTTTTTTCTTCCTCATCAGAAAAAAATCTGCCCCAAGAAATCAATCCTTGCTTTTCCCAAATATTCTTTACATTTTCAGATATGCAATATTCTCCGTTTTTAATACAAAATCTAAATTGAGAAACGCCATAATAATTACTGTTATAAGGTGGTATTTCTGCAGCACAGTATATAATATCCATTTTGTTAAGCGTTTCAATATTGATTGTACTATAATAGTTTTCTAACATTTTACGAGTTAAAATGGCGTCATCTGCTACCATAATATATATTTCTTTCAGCTCTACCTCTGTTTCTTGTTTTTGCACACTATAATTCTGATAAAGACCATATGAAAAATTTAAAATTAATGCAGAAAAGAAAACACATAGCATCATTATTATAAAAACAAATCTTTCATATTTATAGAAACTAAGTATATTTTTAAATATTAAATTCATAATTTCTCCTTTATGAAAAGGGTATATGATATTTATTCATATACCCTTTTCAATAATATAGTAACTTTTAATATGACGGTGTCCAATCTGAAGGTGATTGAACTACATTTCCAGAGCGTATGTTTCCGCTATAATTAACTTTATAATCACTACCAGTATAACCATATACAGTAGCACTTACTGAACCGTCTTGTCCACAAGCTCCTTCATTTCCACTGCTTGTGACAAATCCGTTATCAATGTTTTTTCTAATAGTAACAAGTGCAGTACAGTAGCGGCTATAAGTTGCATTATTCTGCATTGTTGCTGATGCTCCAGGTCCCATTGTAAATGTAGCTTTAGCTGCTTTATTTTCTACAGATATTGAATCAACATTTTTAGTTGAATCGGGAGTGCTTGTAGTCGCACTTATTGAAATACCTGTTACACAGGTTGCTAATGCCATTGTAGCCATTGCCGAAGCAATAATTTTTTTAATTTTAGTCATTTAAAATTCCTCCTTGAAAAAATTGTGTAACACAATGTTGTACTTCCATATGTTACTGGGTTTAAACTGAACATTCAGTACATTTATATCAATTCCGACTTTTAAGCTTATGCCGGAAATTGATAACACTTTTTGTACCGTTGTGCCAATAATGCTTTTTATTATCAACATTTTACAAGAAACCTTATGATATGTCAAGCATTTAGGCAAATTATGTTGTATTTTGGCACGAAATTTTATAATGTCAAATTTTATGTCAAATAAGCGCGTGATTTTGTGCAAATTTACTTATTGCACTTTTTAGGCTCTTTTGCCTGATGAAGTCCCCAACACGAAGCCGCACCGCAAGATACGTCAGCCATTTTACCTGCAATTTTCTTAATGATAACCGCAGTTTTGGTTTTCATTTTTGTCGCCTTCATATTTGCACCTCCTTTTTGGAATTAATGCAGCTAATATCAACACCGTTACCAGCAATAACGTGTACAATATTAACGCACCATATTTATTTGCAAACGCTACAAGAACAACTCCAATTATACCGTAAATTGCTCCAAGCGTTACTGCCATAATCTTATGTCCTTTTCTTTTTTCTTGTGGTATAGGCTTATTAGGGTTTTCTATAGGACAAGTAAAGGTAATTGTTAAAACACATATATATACAATAAGAATCGCAAAGTAGCTTGTTAGAATTCTATTCGTAAAATGATAGAATAACAGCAGTAAAGAAAACGATACAGCAAATGTTAAATTGCATTTGAAATATGTATTTGCATGATAGCCACCCGTGTATTGCCTTATCGGAATAAACAACAATAAGAATAGCACACTTTCAGTAAAGCTTCTGAATATTAAACCAATGCACAGTACAATGATAACATTAATAACTGAAGATATTGTGATTTCCACTCCATATTGGTAATATTCCTTATTTTCATCTGTTTCAGATATAGCCCCGTGTTTCAGCATATACTTTACAACAGAATTGCTTATTTTTTCTATCATCTTAAATGATACCTCCTTTCTGCTCATAATTTACCACTTGTCGAATTTTATGTCAATACATTTGGCAAATTATGCAGAATTTAGGCACGAAAATAACAAAGGTGCGAAATTATTCGCACCTTTGTTATTTTTTTAATATCACGCTGCAACAGAAGAAATCGTCATCTTCATAGAAATCAC
This sequence comes from uncultured Clostridia bacterium, assembly GCA_947177545.1. GTDB lineage: Bacteria > Bacillota > Clostridia > Oscillospirales > Ruminococcaceae > RGIG8773. Next base: position 2,435 of record CAMWVF010000247.1, read on the forward strand.
ATTGCCCATTATATTTTTCGGCTATATCGCGTATTATCTTTGTTCCATATCCATGTTCCTTAGTATTTTCCTTTTTTGAATTAAGCTTAGGATTATGTTCAATAACGGAATTGTCAATAGTGTTTTTCAATATAAAACAATATTTATACTCATCATAAGTAATTTTAAGATATATTTGCTTATCAGTACGTTTACTTTCAGAACAAGCTTCTACTGCATTTTCAATCATATTTGAGAGCAATCTGCATAAATCAACATCAGTTATACCTCGGAAATCAGAAACACAAAGACATCGAACATTTACTCCTAACGATTTTGCAACTGTAAATTTTGAATTTATTACGGCATTAACCACATCATTATTGGTTTTAACAAATATTTCGGGTTCAATAAGCTCACCAAGATAATTTTCTATGTGATTAACAGCTTTTTCGGAATTGCCGTCAAGCAGCATTGAACGTATTACCGAGCAATTATCTTTAAAATCGTGCCTTAACTTGCGTATTACATCATATTCTATATTTGAATTTGTAATGTATTGACTGTTATATTCTTGCTGAACCTTCAAAATTTCATTTTCGCGTATAGCTTCATTCTTTTTGCCTAAGTCTATAACGAGGTAGCAAACTGCAATGTTTACAAAGATTATTCCGACAAATGTAAACAAAATCAATAACCGTCCGTCGTGTGAGATATTTTCCAATGAAATAAAATTTAAAAAAGCTCCCATTATAATACCAATCAATAGCACAATCGAAATTAACGCCCATTCACCAACTGCCAATTCACTTCGTTCATTACTATTGTTTTTGGTAGCTTTTAAAAATAATAGGACACAATATATAATAATAAGCTGTTCCACAATAATCGCAACAAACCGTTCAAAGCTGTTATACGATAATATTTCTCTTAACGGCGTGTTAAAAATTACCGAAATAAAGTTTCCTGTGAACGCTGTAGAAACAAGTATAATAAGTAAAGGAAATACTGATACAAACATTTTCGATAATATCGAGCCTTTTAAGTTTTTGGCAGAATAAATAAATATAATTAAAATATGCACAAGGGCTAAAAAGTGTTCAAAAAATGTTATTCTGTTGAATAAAGTTATACATATAGAAATTATGATA
>CAMWVF010000248.1 GCA_947177545.1 uncultured Clostridia bacterium
GCTTTGTAACAAGCGGCCATGCGGTGGATTCCTCGGCGATCATTAGTATGTTGCCGTTTCTTCCGAAAACTGCTGTGTTCAAGTCTCTCAAAAATTCGATAGCCTCATAGTTTTCGTTGCCGCCGTCCTTGTTGGGACGCCACTCCCTCCTGTCATAGTCAAGGTATAACATTGAAGCGACAGCGTCCACACGCAAGCCATCGAGGTGGAATTTTTCTATCCAGTAAACGGCGTTTGAGATAAGGAAAGACTTGACCTCGGGTCTGCCGAAATCGAACACTCTTGTGCCCCATGAGGCGTGCTCCTTTTTAAGAGGATCGGAATATTCATAGCAGCAGTCACCGTCAAACTCGAACAAGCCTGCGGCGTCCTTGGGGAAGTGTGCGGGTACCCAGTCAAGGATAACGCCTATTCCCGCCTGGTGGAACATATCTATCATCTTCATCATGTCCTCGGGAGTGCCGTAACGTGATGTAGGCGCGTAATATCCGATTATCTGATATCCCCATGAGCCGTCAAAGGGGTACTCTGCAAGAGGCATAAGCTCAAGGTGAGTGTACCTCATATCCTTAAGATACGGAATCATCTCCTCGGCAAATTTTACGTAGCTGAAAGGCTCGCCGTTTTCATATGTGCGCCATGAACCGAGGTGCGCCTCGTAAATATTCATCGGGCTTTTGTAGATATTTTTGGAATCTCTTTCCTTAAACCATTTTGCGTCGCCCCATTTATACTCGTCGATATCAAAATATTTGGTAGCGGTGTTTGGGCGTGTTTCCATATGAGTACCGTAGGGATCAGCTTTCATAACGATACTCATATGAGCGGTCTCTATGCTGTATTTGTATGTGAAATAGCGGTCAACATCTGTGAGGAAAATTTCCCACACGGACTCGTCCGCAAGTCTTTCCATGGGATTCTTCTCCCTGTTCCAGTCGTTAAAATCGCCGACTATGGAAACCGACTTTGCGTGGGGCGCCCATACACGGAAGAACACGCCGTCCTTGCCGTCTTTTTTGCCCTTATGTGCACCGAAGAATTCAAATGCCGTATAATTAGTTCCCTCATGAAAAACGTGAAGCGGAAACTGATAGCTTTCGGGAAAATTTTTTTCTGATTTTGCCATATTGAATGCTCCTTAATATTATCTTTGATTATATTTTAACAGACTATATATCAAATTGCAAGTGTTTTTAGTAAAGTTTTACAATCTCGACGTATTACACATAGTATATTTGTGCAACATTTACATAAAAATTGACCATAAAAATTACATAAAGTGGTAAAAATGTTATTAAAATACATATTATACAATTTATGGCATAATATATGTGCAGTTGCAACAATATTTACTAAAACGTTTAGGGTAAATTTTTGTAAAATTAAACAACAATTACATCAAAAAATAAAATGCTTAGTCTCCCCAAATATTCAGCCGATCTTGTGAATTTTGACAACATACACGGTTTTGTCGTCCTGACGGTACAAATTGCCGTCCTTGTCCTTTTCTGCGGCGGCGATTATCCTTTCGGCGCAGTCCTGTGCGGTAACTCCCACGCTAAGCATAAGCTCACGCACTCTCGGAAAAACCTCCTCGCATATACCGTCGGTAATCATTACCGCCTCGTCGCCGTCCCCAAGCTGGGCAAAACGTCGGCTTATCTCCACGGAACCAACAATTCCAACAGGAGTGGACCAGCCCTCCACATTTTTCACCGTGCCGTTGGTTTTCAGGAATGTCTGAGCCGCTCCCAGCTTGACTATCTCGGACTTGCCCGTGAAAAGGTTCACCGTCAGCAGGTCTATCGTTGAGAAGCACTCCTCCGCCGATTTAGTCAGCAAAAGCAGATTGAGCAAACGCACGGCATACTCCGAGCCGAGACCCGCACGCATTATCTTTGTCATCAGCGAGACGGTCATGCAGCTTTCAACGGCGGCTCTTGCGCCGCTGCCCATACCGTCGGAAAGCAGCACGCTTACGCTGCCGAAGCCGTCCCTAAAGACAGTCCCGAAGTCGCCGCTTGCGTCCTCTCTGCCGTTTACTCTCGCCTCCCCTATTTCCGCCTCAAAGACCGTTGGCTCGTGAAAACAGAGCCTTGTTACGTCCCCCATCGTCACCGCCTCGGGGACGTCTATTTCCCTGTCCGCCGCCACGGAGATTTTTTCCGCAAGCTCTTCCATACCAATATTTAACAGTCCACAGTAAAAGCACTCGGCGAATATTCGTCCGCTGCTGTCGAAAAATACGTTTGCGGCGGGCTTTTCCGCTCCCGCTTCTCTTAAAAATTCACGTATGCGGCAGGAAAGCTCCTCATCGCATGAGGGGTAAATTTCTGGTGTTCGGCTTAAAAATTCCAGCATTTTTTCGGTACCTTGAAGCTGCTCGGAGGTTATCTCACGCATACACGAGGCAGCCTCGGCAAGGCGCTTTTCTATCTGTGCTTTCCGGTAAATGTCGGTAAAGGCTTCAGCCAGCAGGTTTTTATGCGGGCAGCATTCAAGTCCCTTAGACAGCTCCTTTTCAGTAATATAACCCTTTTTTTCAAGAAAATCCTCCGCAGGACGGAAATAGGCTTCGATCCGCCGCTGCGCACCCTCGCCGCAGAACACTCCGCTTTTACAGTATGCACAGACCTTTCCGCAAACCTCAGATGATATATCATTTTCTCTTTCACTCCTGTCCAGAACTTTTGCAGCCTTGTCAAAGCTTTCCCTGACCTCCGCAACTGCCGCAGCCGCGAATTTCATTTTTCTGCCTGTGCAGCGGGTTGTCTCCGAAGCTGCGGACGGGGTTTTCGGCAATGATTTTCGGTACACGTTATCGGGCAGAAAACAGAACGCCGCCGCCGCGAAGATCATGTCCCCCAAAAGCTTTGCACCGTCCTTTGGCATACCTAAAACAAGCGCGCCGCCAAGACCCATTGCGATAAAAGACACTGAAACGGCGAGACGTCCCCTTTTGCGGAACATTCCCGCTCCCGCAGCGGAGCATATCAGCACAGGCGATGAGGTCAGCAGGGACGGTGACACCGCTCCCGCCGCAAGGGAGGATATTGCCGCAAGCACCCCCGCCGCGCCGCTGCCAAAACGGTACGCCGCCGCCGCTGCGAAAAAAGCGCCGACCATGCGCCCAGCATTAAACGTCCCGAAGCTTATACCGCAAAGCATACATATTGCCAAGGCGTACACCACTGCCGCGGAAATTTTCACCTCGTCGGTAAGGGCAAGTCCCTTTTCGCGGACGGAGAAAAATTGCGCCGCAAAAAATGCTGCGCCGCCGCAGAGTACGCTTCTGAAAAGAATTGCGAGAAACAGCCCGCCAGTAAGCTTATACGCCAACGCCGCAATTATTCCGCAGATAAGGTACGCCGCCCCTGCGTACACCCCCGAAAAGGCGGGGGACAGGCTTTTCTCGTCCCCCAAAAATTTCCGCAGGAAAGTTCCCGACAGGATTATTGCAGGCATGGCTATGACCTCCGTGAGATTTTGCCCCACTCCGCCGCTTATGAGAAAATGAGCCATTGCCCCTGCGAAAGCCGCCGCTGCCCTCGGGGTAGAAAGC
>CAMWVF010000249.1 GCA_947177545.1 uncultured Clostridia bacterium
TTGCATAATACCAGTACGTTTCGCCCTCAATAATATCCGTATCGTCTCTTGTGTTTTCATTCTTTGCAAGCTGAGCAATTCTTTCAAGCCCATATGGGTTTGCTTTGTTTTGCGCTGTTTCAAGAAGCCAATCACTGAAACGCTTATCTCCAATCGCTGCCGCAAGTAAAGGGTCATTCGGGTCAAGCTCGCTGTCCTCTCCCTTTGTTCTTAACAGGATAACTCCGCTGTAATCACCGCTTGTAGGACCCCACCTTAACTCAATTGAGTTTCTTCCCGGTCTTGAAGTAACTATAAGATCCGGTTCGGCAGGAGCAATATATACCGTTTTCTTAAAGCTTGTATAAACAGTATTTGCAATATCAGATACGTTGCTGTCGTTTATACCGGTTCCCAAGGTTGTCGCTCCGTTACTGGTGATCAAACCCGGATTGCTCGGATCATAAGCCGGACCGCCCCAAACAGAACGATACGCTTCTATAAAATATTCATATCTGTAACCGTTTATCAGGCTGTCATCGTCATAACTTGTTCCGTTTGTTACATTGGCAATTTTTTCAAAGTTACCATTTTCGCGGCGTCTGTAAATGTTATATCCATCAGCGTCCGCTCCGATGTTTTGTCCCCCTATCTGCTGCGCCGCTGACCATTCGAGATGTACCGACGTAGTATAACTGTCGCTGGTTTTTGTAACGGGGACAGTTATCTCTGGCGGGTTAAATCTTGCGTCCAACGGTATGGTAGCCACGTCAGCCGTTTGTGTACTCTTACCGTAACAAAGGTACTGATACGCTTCAGTAGTCTGCAAAGGGTCAAAAGTAGCAGGCTTAGTTACGTTTCCGTTTTCGTCACTTTCAGCAGCGGAATAATTCCACTGATTAATATATGTAATAGGTCTTATAACAACTCTTACATTTCCTGTATATGAACCTATATCGTCCCGTGTATATGTCACACTATTCTGATATTTTCCAAGTCTCTCACCGCTTGTCATAGGCGCCTTAGTGTTACGCACTGTTCCGTTGCTGTCCACCAGTTCAACAACGAAACCGCTCATGCTGTCTATTTCAACGTCCGGAAGCGTCCATCTGATTACAATAGTATTATAACCCGCCTCACAAGTTATCGAATTTACAGTATAAGCTACAGCTTTGTCGTAATCGCTTTTTAAAAACACTCGGTCTTTATTTTCGGGATTATAATAATAAACATTGTTATCCTCGTCCGTTATCGTAGTACCCATATCAACATCTGCCGCACTCGCAGTAACCCACAAGTCCACCAAATCCAGCTCCGGCGCGACCATAAGCACAAACGCCGCCGCCAAAACAGCGGACATAACTCTGCCGATAAAAGGCTTTTTAACATAAACGATATCATCTTGCCTGCGGGACTTAGGCTTTCTTTCGTGCATTTTTATGCCGAGGAAATTCCCGTTCCTGTCGGAAAAAGCCATACCTATCCCGCAAACTGTGCCGTACCACAGCTTAACGAACGCCGCCGCAATAACGCAGGGCAGCCATAACAGCTTGTTCTCGCTGCGCTTCTTTCTTAATTTTTGAAGTATATTCTTTTTAGTATTAAAATCCACCATATATACCCTCCGGAATATGTAGTTTATTATAAAAAACAAAATCTTCTATGTCTTTATATTATATCACATTCCTGCCAAAAAGTAAAGCGGTTTGCACACATCATTTTGCACAAAATTTATGCATTTTTTACTGTAATTTGCAGATATATATAAACACAATTTACAATTTTATGCAGACTGGACAGCCTATTTCCATGCCGTCGGGGGTGACTGCGCAGTCGTACGCCAGCAGCTTCACGCCCGCTCGGGACGCTTTCTTTAACGCCTCCCCGAACTCGGGATGTGTCCCATAATTTGGTGTAAAGTATTTCACCTTGTCCATTTGTATCACAAACAATACATACGTCTCAAAGCCCCTTTTTGTACATTCTATAAGCTCGTTCACGTGCTTCAGCCCCCGCTCCGTGGGCGCGTCGGGGAACATCACAACGCCGTCTTCTTCAAGAGTAACCCCCTTTACTTCAAGTAATATTTTTCTGCTATTTTCCTCAATGTAAAAATCAAACCTCGAATTGCCATATGTATATTCGGGCTTGATTATACAGTCGGGAAAAATTTTCGGCAAAAATTCCCCTGCCGCAATGTTGGGAGCATAGCTGTCCATGTTAATGAGCCGCTGACCCTTTTCCACCGCAACAAGGTCATATTTCGTCTTTCTGTCGGGATTTTTCGCTTTATCAAGATAAACAGTGCAGTCCCGCACCAAAAGCTCCCTGCACCGCCCCGTGTTCTTTACGTGACAGATTTCCTCCCTGCCGTCAATTTCCACATACGCAACAAAACGGTTTGGACGCTCCAGAAACCTGCCCTTTACAATATTTTCGTACCTCATATGCCGTACCCGTTACACATGACTATACATCATGCCGCGGCAGCTTTTTTCTATTCAAAGCCAGCCTTATAAGCGCAAAAAGGACTTCTCTTCGGCTCTGCTGCTTCATTTTTTCGGCGCGCTTAACGTCGTCCTTGCCGTTTATCCTGACTTTCAAGGTGGGGGTGACCTCCAGCGCCTCGGTCATAGCCTCCGCATAGCAGACCCCGCACCTACAGCACTGGAACCTCGCCATTACCCTCGGCAAAAGCTCGGTCACAAGCTCTCCCGTAATGTCTATCTCTGTGCCCTTCGAGAGACTTACGCTCTTTGATGTGATTTTTTTCACCTTGAATTCCGAGTCAAGAATAGGGTTTCCCGCAGTCTTTTTTCCGGTCAGCAGGCGCATAACAGCGTCCGTTTTGTTCGATCTCGCCGCCATTTTTAAGTTCCCTTTCCATTACTTTGTGACCTGCTGCCGCAGCAAGGTCACTCTATTACTTTGCAAACAAAGCCCGTCCCTTTTTCTTGGGTACTATTATCTCGGGGTACAGCGACTCCGCAAGCTTTATATAGTCCTTAGCCGCACGGCAGGTCGGCGAATAGCTCGTTATTACCTCCTGATGAGCGGGAGCCTCCGCCACCGCCACCGATACGGAAATTTTCGTATTCAGCACCACCGTTTTAAGCTGCTCGGCAACTATCTGCACCATTTCCTCCACCTCTGTGGCAAGCTGCTGCTTCGCTACATATTTTGTCAGCAGAATACCCCGTATATTCAGCTTTTTGTTGTAGTACTTCTTAACCGCGAGAATAGTCTGTTTAAGCTGCGCAATTCCCTGCAATGACAAAATCTCCGGGGTCATGGGTATAATAAGGTCGTCCGCAGCGGTGTAAGCGTTTATGGTGAGAATTGACAGCGCAGGAGGCGTGTCAATAATGATATAATCGTAAGCCTCACGGATAGTAAGCAGAATTTCTTTAAGAATAAATTCGCGGCGGTTTGATGTAAGCTCAAGCTCGCTGCCCGAAAGCAGAATGTTGGAGGTTATAACGTCGCATATGCTTGTGGTCTTTATGGCGCGCCTTATGTTGCACTTTCCCGTCATAACATCGTGGATAGTGTACCCCTCGTCCTCCGCTCCCAAAGA
>CAMWVF010000250.1 GCA_947177545.1 uncultured Clostridia bacterium
CCTCTTGCCATTCGGAGTACGTTGTTATGGCTAAGGGCGAGGTGCGTCCCCGCGAAAGCGTTAACGACAAAATTCCCACGGGTCACGTTGAGATTTTTGTGGACGACCTGCGTATTCTCGCAAAGGCGCAGACACCTCCCTTTGAAATTGTTGACAACACCAATACTAACGAGGAGCTGCGCCTGAAGTACCGTTACCTCGACCTGCGCCGCAAGCCCTTGCAGGACAACATAATCATGCGGAGCAAAATCGCTAAGACTGCCCGTGATTACTTCTATGAGAACGGTTTTATCGAGATCGAAACGCCTATGATGATAAAGTCCACTCCGGAGGGGGCGAGGGACTATTTAGTGCCGTCAAGAGTTCATCAGGGAAAATTTTACGCACTGCCTCAGTCTCCGCAGATATACAAGCAGCTTCTTATGGTTTCTGGATTTGACCGTTATATCCAGCTTGCACGCTGCTTCCGCGACGAGGACTTGCGCGCGGACAGACAGCCCGAATTTACTCAGATAGATTTGGAAATGTCCTTTGTTGACGTTGAGGACATTATGGAAATGGGAGAGGGCTTTATCAAGCGGCTTTTTAACGATGTGCTTGATGTGGAAATTCCCACTCCCCTGCCACGCCTTACCTACACCGAGGCTATGAACCGTTTCGGTTCGGACAAGCCCGACACACGCTTCGGAATGGAAATTACCGATATTTCGGAAATCGTTGAGGACTGCGGCTTTGGAGTGTTTACTTCCGCAATTGAAGCGGGTGGCTCGGTACGTGCCATAACTGCGAAAAATGCGGCGGGTACTCTCACAAGAAAAGAGATAGACAAGCTTACGGAATACGTCCGTGGAATAGGCGCAAAGGGACTTGCTTACGTCCGCTGGGTTGAGGACGCCCCAAGCTGCTCCTTTGCAAAAGTCATGGGCGAGGGTGAGCTTGAAAAGATACTCTCAGCTGTTGGTGCGGAAAAGGGAGACGTTGTACTCATAGTTGCGGACAAGAACAGCGTTACCCTGCCTACATTGGGCGCGCTCCGTCTTAAAGTTGCAAAGCAGTTGGACATTATACCAACAGACAAATTCAATTTCCTGTGGATAACAGAATTCCCATTCTTTGAGTACAACGAGGAAACAAACCATTGGGACGCAATGCACCACCCCTTTACAATGCCTATGGACGAGTGCCTGCAGTACCTTGACAACGCTCCCGAAAAGGTTTTTGCCAAGGCGTATGACCTTGTGCTCAACGGCACAGAATTGTCAAGCGGTTCTATCCGTATAAACGACTATGAATTGCAGCAGAAGATGTTCAAGGCGTTGGGTCTTACCGATGAGGAGATAGAGGCGAAATTTGGATTTTTGGTTGAGGCGTACAAGTACGGCGCAGCTCCACACGGCGGTATGGGAATTGGTCTTGACCGTCTTGCGATGATAATGTGCGGCGCGGACAGCCTGCGGGACGTTACCGCGTTCCCAAAGGTGCAGAACGCTTCGGAACTTATGTCGGCTTGTCCCTCCGTTGTTGACAAGGAAAGTCTTGATGTGCTTGGTATCACTGTTGTTCAAAAAGAAGAAAATGACAAATAATCAAAATTGTCCTAAAAGGAATGTGGTCGATTATGCTTAAAATGACAGAGGGCTGCCACGCTCCTAAAGCCGATGCGCTTTCGGAGCAGTACGAAATACTCGAAAACAAAATTATAGCAAACGTAAACGCGGACAAGCTGCGGAAAAATGACAGTGCCCCACGCCATATTGACGTTACTACATTGACGGTCTGGATAAAAAATCCGCGCTGCTGTTATTTTCGCAGTACAGCCGCCTACTTGTAAACGACGGCATGAGCAGGTTCGGCTTCGGTGTACACGGTCAGGCGGCGGAGATAATGCGAGATAAATATAACGTTGTGGTACTCCTTTCGGATAATATCGAAAAATATACCGAGCTTTTCGATTTGCGGGACGCTCACCGCTGTGAAAGCTGCGTTACGGCTTGGGACACGTTCAGCTATGAAATTCCCGGAGAGTGCAAAAAAATAACCGTAAACGTAAAGACCGTCTATGATTTGCCTGACGAACTCAAAAGTATTGGAATGTACTTTGCGGAGAGACGTGAAGCGTACTGATAAAATAACCCCACGTAAAACACGTGGGGTTCATTTTATATCCACTGAATAAATGCCGTCTTATCTTTGCTGTTGTAGCCCGCCCTGCGGTAAAAATTCAGCGTGCTTTCCTCCTTTGAGCCTGTGAGCAGCATAAGCTTGTAGCAATTCTCACTCTCCGCAATTGTCTTTGCATAGTCAAGACAAGCCGTGGCAAGTCCCCTTTTTCGGTACGCCTTATCTGTCACAACGTTCTCCACAAAGGCGTAGGGACGCTGTCCGTGTGTCAGGTTGGGGATTATCACGCACACGCAGGAGGACACGATCTTCCCGTCCTCCTCCGCAACGATAATGTGATGATTTGGGTCGGCAAGGATATTCTGCCAAAGTGCGGAAAGTCCCGCAGTTTTTTGGGGGATAGAGTTGTCGTGGAGCTGTGTGTAAAGCTGCAAAAGTCCGTCAAGGTCATTTTCATTTATTTCACGTATCATTGTATCACTCCAAATCTTCCAGCCAAAGCCGAACGCAGGCATCCGAGGGCATACGCCAGTCGCCTCGGGGGGAAAGGGTAACGCTGCCAACTTTTGGTCCGTCGGGCAGACATGAGCGTTTGAACTGCTGTGAGAAAAATCTTTTCAGGAAAACCGTCAGCCACTTTTTTATTTCGGACAGTTCATACGTACCCGAAAAAGCCTGCTCCGCTATACGCAGTATCTTTTTCGGCGGGAAGCCGCACCGCACCATGTAGTACAAGAAAAAGTCGTGCAGCTCGTAGGGACCAACAATATCCTCGGTTTTTTGGGATATCTCGCCCTCCGTTGGGGGCAGCAGCTCAGGGGAAACAGGTGTGGCAAGAATGTCCGCAAGGACTTCCGAAAGCCGCTTATTTTCAGTATTAATGCTTTCGTAGGAAACAAGGTGCCGCACCAATGTCTTGGGGACGCTTGCGTTTACGCCGTACATTGACATGTGGTCGCCGTTATAGGTCGCCCACCCCAGCGCAAGCTCGGACAAATCTCCCGTTCCAATAACAATGCCGCCTTGTTGGTTTGCAATATCCATAAGCACTTGTGTCCGCTCCCTCGCCTGACCGTTTTCAAAGGTCACGTCAAGCTTTTCCTTGCTTTGTCCGATGTCAACAAAGTGTTGACTTACTGCGGCGGTAATGTCAATTTCTTTCAACTCAACGCCGTACGCCTCAGCAAGATAATAAGCGTTGCTTTTGGTTCGTTTTGTAGTGCCGAAGCATGGCATTGTCACGGCAATAATTCCCTTGCGGTCAAGCTCCAGCATATCAAACGCATGGACGGCAACTATCAGCGCGAGTGTGCTGTCAAGTCCCCCCGAAAGTCCGATAACAGCAGTTGTGCAGCCAATGTGCCGCAGACGCGTAGCAAGTCCTGTCGCCTGCATTGTGAGAATTTCCTCGCAGCGGCTGTCAAGGTC
>CAMWVF010000251.1 GCA_947177545.1 uncultured Clostridia bacterium
CTGATAATGGAGAAATTGACAAAGAATTATTGAAAAAACTTGCAGTTTCTGACGTTTTTTACTCCTCGCGCGCAACCTTAAAGTAGTCCCCGCCCATATGTTCAATTTTTTGGTGTGTCGAAACGGACACCTACACCTGCCTCTGTAAATAATTTATTCCCAAAACGGGAGATTTGAAATTTTGAGTTTTTAGAGATTTGCTCAAAGTGTCCGTTTGGGAGTGGATTTTTGTGCTATTATTAAATTAGCAGGGGGGTGGGAATATGGCGAGACCGTCTAAGCCTGTCGGTGTTATCGAAAGCGAGGGAAAAAGTCATCGCACCAAGGAAGAACTGAAATTCCGTGAGGAAATGGAAAAGTCCACGCTTAGCGGAGAGCCGCTTTCCGAACGGCAGGAAGTCAAGAAAAACAAGATCGCTCACAAGGAATTTTTGCGCATAAAAAAACTTATGGCGAGCATTGATAAATCCGACGGGCTGTATTCCTCCGGGATAAACACGTATTGTCTGCTCTATGCGGAAATTCGGGAGCTTCAGGAGGATATCGTGGAAATTGCTTCTCTTGCGGAGCAGGCACGAGAGGCTTTTCACAAGATAGAGAACGTTACGGGGGAACAGCTTATAAGCTTTACAAAGCAGATAAATAAGCTGCTTTCTCAAAAGACGGCTATTATGTCCCTGATAGATAGAAAGCGGAGTATGATGTTGGCGATAGACAAAGAAAATGTTATGACTATATCCGCGTCACTGCGGTCGATACCAAAAACACCGCAAAAGCAGATAAATCCAATAACTGATTTGATTGGAGGATTCCATGGAAATAATTGACGGACAAGCTGTAAAGTATGCGCTGGAATGCGTACAGCCCTATAATGACAAAGTGCCTAAGTACGTTAAAAAGCAATGCGCGGCTTGGCTGGAAATTGTGCAGGACAGTGATGATGAGGCGTATGTTGACGAGCAGGTATACAAGGTCTTATGCAGTCTTTTGCAGCTTATAATCCACCCCGATTTTGACAAACCGATGTACGAATGTATGGAGTCGTACGCATGGCTGCTTATCACGGCTGTATTCTGCACGCGGGCAAGGTCAGACGATTCCTGGTATTACCGCACGGCTTTGCTGGAGATATGCCGAAAGAATTTCAAGACGTTTTATGCGGGGCTTATTTTTATTCTCGGTATGCTTATTATGGGCAAATTTGGACGGTACTTTTCTGTTGCTCCCGACCTTAAACTTTCCAAGGAATTGCAGATCGCTATACGGAAAATAATCAAGTCCTCCCCCTCTTTGAACGACGGCACTATCTTCAAGCTTCTGAGAAGCGAGATACGTTGTCTTGCCACGGACAGCGAGTACACCCCTCTTGCGTACTCCAAGGACAAAATGGACGGCAAGCTTGCGAATATGTTCCTTGCGGACGAGGCAGGGGCAATGGATAATTACCCTATCGAGGCAATGCGTTCCTCACAGATAAACATGAAAAACAAGCTGGGTATAATACTTTCCACCCAATATCCCAACGATACAAACGCACTTATTGACGAGATAGACATTGCCAAAAAGACCCTTGACAGGGTTGGGGCTTTTGCAAAAAATAGGAGGTATTTTGCACTGCTGTTTGAGCCTGACGATTATTTGCTTTTAAACGACCTTTGGCAGACGGACGACCGTGTGATTTACCAATCCAACCCCGTAGCGGTAACGAGTAGAAATCTTTTTGAAGCTTTATGCGAAAAGCGTACTCTTGCGATACTGTATGAAAATATGCGGGAGAATTTTCTTTGCAAGCATTGTAATATTCCGTATAAGGGACTTGGGGTCGAGGTTTATATTGATATTATGGCAGTCCGTCAATGTCGCCGTACGGAAGATTTGGCTTTCTGGCGTGGGAGGCGTGTATGGCTCGGTCTTGATCTTTCACAATCGGACGATAACACGTCTCTTGCAATGGTGACCTTTGACGGCGAATATCTGTACGCTAAAGTGTGGGGCTTTATCCCTGCGGATCGGATAGAATTTAAGTCCAAAAAAGAAAAAGTAAATTACCGCAAGCTTATACGGGACGGCGTTTGCTTTGAATGCGGAGACAATGTTATTGACTACGGTTTCGTAGAGTGTTTTGTGCTGTCTTTATCGCAGGCATACGGCGTTGAGGTTGTGGGGCTAGGATTTGACCGTTACAATGCCATTTCTACGGTACAGAAGCTTGAAAGCGCTCCCAACCCGATACAATGCGTTGAGATAAAGCAGCATTCAAGCGTTCTGCATCGTCCCACAAAGCTGTTGAGGGAAAAAATTCTGCAAAAGAAAATTTTCTATGACGAGAATGAGCTTTTAGAAATAAATTTCTCCAATGCACGATGTACAAAGGACACGAATTTGAACCAGTATGTAAATAAAAAGAGATCGGCAGGAAAGGTTGACTGTGTGGTATCTCTTATCAACGCGGTATTTCTTGCACAACTTGAAATGGAGAACCCGTCTTGGAGTGCGCAGATTTTTTAGGAAGTGATTTTTTTGAATATTTTGGAGAAGATTTTGAATTTTTTAGGAACAGGAGAAAAAAGAGCGGAAAATTCCGACACGACCGGTATGGTTTCATTTGACAGCGATTTTTTCGCCGCTCTTGTGGGAGCGGGTAATCCTATCACCAAACAAAAGGCTTTGGAAATCCCTGCTGTGCAGTTCTGTATTGAGCTGTTTTCCGGGATTATATCTGCGCTGCCTGTTAAGCTTTATGAGGAGGCGGAGGACGGAAAGGTTACCGAAATAAAAAACGATGTCCGCGTCCGTCTGTTGAACGGTGATACGGGGGACACTCTTAACGGCACAATGTTTCGCCGCTTATGGGTACGGGATTATTTCCTCGGCGGCAGTGCTTACGCATACATAGAGCGGGATATTTACGGTATGCCCTCTGCTCTGTACTATGTTGATGAAAGCAGGTTAAATGCAATACCCAACTGCAAGGCTATTTTCAAGGATTATTCTTTTTCGGTGGACGGCAGTATCTATCCCAAAAGTGATTTTTTGAAAATACTGCGTAACAGCAATGGCTACGGCAAGGGAATAGGTATTGTTTCGGAGAGCGGGACAATGCTTGCAACGGCGGACAAGACAAGGCTTTATGAAAACAGTCTTGTTAAAAAGGGCGGCAATAAAAAGGGATTTTTCACGTCCCAGAACCAGCAGACGAAAGAGGCAATGGAGGCAGTAAAAGAAGCTTGGCGAAGAATGAATTCCAACAGTCAGAATGTTGAAGATAATGTAGGCGTTCTCAATGCGGGTATGGATTTTAAGGAAATTTCCAATACATCAATGGATATGCAGCTCAATCAGAACAAGAAGACAAATTCGGGGGAAGTTTGCGGCTTATTCGGCGTACCGTCCGGTATGATGTCGGGAAATATTTCAGAGACGGTCAAAGAAAATTTTATTACGGACACACGTACGCCGTTTCTTAATATTTTTGAGACTGCTTTCGATTCAGATCTTCTCCTGGAGACGGAAAAGGTCAGGCGGTATTTTGCATTTGACACCCG
>CAMWVF010000252.1 GCA_947177545.1 uncultured Clostridia bacterium
GACTATATCGGGGTCGTTTGTCGCGAAAACCTTTTTAGCCTTACCCTCGTAAAGCTGTTCCTTTTTCTCAATGTTTGCCATTTTAAATTCCTCCAAAAAATAATTTATTTTAAAATAATTTTTGCAATATCTTTAGGTTCGGACGCTATATAGTCCGCCCCTGCTTCTTCAAGCTCGGCACGGCTGCCGTATCCGTAAAGCACACCGACAGAAGCAATTCCAACCGACTTTGCACCCTCTATGTCGTAGAACCTGTCCCCTATCATAAGAGCCTGTTCCAAATCGTCCTCGCCGCATTTTTCAAGGGCGTTCCTAATAATGTCCGCCTTTTTGCCGTTTGCCCCGTCGGGAGCAGCACCGCAAACCGCTGTAAAAAACTTCCTTATCCCAAAGTGGGAGACGATTTTTTCCGCCATGTTCTCGGGCTTAGTTGTTGCGACCGCAAGGATTTTTCCCGCACCCGTCAATTGCTCCAGAACACCGTAAATTCCGTCATACAGCGAATTTTCTATAACACAGTAATCCCTGTAACGCTCCCTGTAAACAGCCGCCGCATTATAGGACTGATCCCCGTCCATACCGCAAAATTCCGCAAAGGAATCTGTCAGCGGCGGTCCGAGAAATTTATTAAGTACCGTATCGTCGGGAATTTCCCAACTCATTTTATCAAGAGCATACTTGACGGAATTAAGTATCCCCGGAGATGAATCGGTAAGCGTACCGTCCAAATCGAACAGAACCGTGCGGAAATTTTTATCCATTGAACTTACCACCTTGACATATTTTTCTCATGCTTTTTCAGATAAGCCTCCTTCAGCTCCTGCGGCGAGACCGAGTAGCACAGCATTACGTCATTGAAATACATCATAACGTCGCAAAGCTCCTCAACAAAATGGCTTCGTACCGCTTCGTCGTGCAGGATAGCCTCGGCGCTGTTCTTTTTGATTATGTCCCCAACTTCGCCAAGCTCGCCGTAAAGCCATAACATCATTCTGACCGCTTTTTCAGGGTAAAGTCCGCCCCATTTCTCCTTATATTTTTCCTGAAGCTCTTTCTGAATTTCCTGCATTTCATTAAATCCAAAGTTATCCATACGATTTGTTCCTTTCCGAAATCGCCTTACCCTCAGTCTATCCGTTGGGCAATTACTCCGTCCATGCAGTGCTTGTGGGGTACACCCCCGCTGTTGCAGTCAAATATGACCTCGTCGCACCTGTGCAGAAGCCAGTCAGTGTAGTACCCAAAAAGCTCCCCCGAACGCCAGTTAAAGTTCCTGCTGTCCTTGTCGGGCGGGACAGCTATAAACGGCTTTTTAACAAACACATTCATTGCGTGTACGCCGTCCTCCGCGGTGTGGGTGCGGTAGTTCTCAAAAATTTCCTCCCGCAGTTCATTTGGGATAAAGTGCAGCACTCCCGAACAGAAAAGCACATCAAACTCGCTTTCAAGACGGAAATCCCTAACGTCCGCTTTGAAAAAGTTCACATTGACGCGGTGCTTTTCAGCAAGCCGCTTTGCCTTGTCGATACCCGACTGAGTGATGTCAAATGCAGATACCTTATAGCCGTTTTTGGCAAAGAATACAGCGTCCTTGCCCTCGCCGCAGCCAATATCAAGAACCCTCAACGCTCTCGTCGGCGGCAGCAGCTTCATCACCTCAAAGCACATATCCGAAGGCTTAACGCCCCAGTAGTACTCATCAGTACTGTATCTGCTCTCATAATCACTGATAATTCGCTGCTCCACCGCATACCCCAAAAGTGAGTCGATACTGCACCCCAGTGACTTCGCCAACAGCGGCAGAGTTGACACATCTGGCAGGGACACGCCATTCTCCCACTTTGACACCGCTTGGAACGAGACATTGAGCCGTCCCGCAAGCTCTTCTTGGGTCATGCCAAGCTGTTTTCTCATTTTAAGTATATTTTTTCCAATTGCGTTCATGTTACGCACCGCCTTTCAAAATAATTGTAACATTATTCCAAACAGTACGCAATAACGCTGGAAACGAGATAATACGCAAATTCAACCTGCGGTTTAGAGGTCTGCAACCATTTGCTGCATTTTGGCGTCCTTTTCCATAACGCCGTCAATCATTTTTTTCTTGGACTCCGCAAGCTTGTCCGCAAGAGTATCATCGGACAGCGCAAGCATTTGAATTGCAAGTATAGCCGCGTTTTTCGCGCCGTTTACCGCAACCGTTGCAACGGGTATACCCGAGGGCATTTGGACTGTCGCAAGCAAAGCGTCCAGACCTTCAAAGGTGGACTTTATGGGGATACCAATAACTGGCAGGGTGGTGTGTCCCGCGATAACGCCCGCAAGGTGAGCAGCCATGCCCGCGGCGCAGATAATAACGCCGAAGCCGTTCTCCTTAGCCTTTGACGCGAAATCCGAGGCAAGCTCGGGGGTGCGGTGGGCTGACATAACGTGTACCTCAAATGGTACGCCGTAAGCCTTAAGCTCTTTGACAGCGTCCTTTACAATTGGGAAATCGCTGTCGCTTCCCATAATAACAGCAACTTTTTTTAACATAAAATACCTCCGCTGTGAATTTTTTAAAAACAAAAAGCTGTGAAAAGTTAATCACAGCTTAATATTAGATACACCTATTTTCGGGTACGGAAATTCCGCCGCAGCAAGAGCATGACCCGTGAAGCAGCGAGGGGGAACATATTAAAAAAGCCATAAGGCAGGAAAATATTGCCATGACTAAGTCCTCCGCAGAAAATAAAAAAACTTACCCTATTATTATACAGTATTTTTCCCAAAACTTCAAGTGTTTCGCAAAAAAAAATCAGAACTTATAAAAATTATTATTTACGTCTTGCTTTTTCAATAAAAGTATGTTAATATGTATAAAGGAATAAATGACCCGTTTTTAAAACACAGGTTCAAGTTCCCTAAAAAATATTGGAGGTGCTTTCAAATGGCATACAAAATTTCCGATGAGTGCATCAGCTGTGGTGCTTGCGCAGACGGATGTCCCGTAAACGCAATTTCCGAGGGCGACGGCAAATACGTTATCGACGCAGGAACCTGCATCGACTGCGGCGCTTGCGCTGACGCTTGCCCCGTATCTGCTCCCGCTGCTGAATAATTGCAAAAAGTATACTTAAAAATCTCCCTACTGTAAAGTACGGAGATTTTTTTGTTTATTAAAATAAAAACTGCATTAATGAAAAATATAAATCCGTAATAATATTAAATTTCCGATGCACATCATTCATTAGTACGTCTTGTCTTCCCATTTAGGATCAATTGTATTTTGTCACTCCCTATTTTTTGATGATCGGCACCCACATACGAAAGCCACTCGGTACGCCGCCGTTTTGAAACCAGCTTTCAGAGAAAATATGTTCCTCATAGAAAATGCCTGCTTGACAATTAAATTCATACTCCGCATTATTTTTTATAAATTCAACAAATGCCTCGGAAGCCTTCATCAAACTGAGCGCTATATCCAAATGGTCATTTTCATCAAACTGATTAAGTATGACATCATTA
>CAMWVF010000253.1 GCA_947177545.1 uncultured Clostridia bacterium
TCTAAAGGCAGTATGATAATCGGCACGGTCATTCTGATATGCGCCTGTGCCGCATATGACGGTATAAAAAACGATTTTACATATTGGCAGTTTTTTGTTCGTTTCCTTATAATTTTTTACACAGTAAAGGCTTTTGATATTATTGTGCTTGATTATTTTCTTATCACAAAATCAAAATTTTTTCAGCATTTTTACCCCGAAACAGAGGGCAATCCGGGGTATCATCAATTCGGTTTCAACAAAAAACAGCAGATAACAAGACTTGTAAGTTTTCCATTTATCTGCCTTGCAATGGCGGGAATATGTATGCTGTTTACAATCAAAGTATGAATTGATACACGGAAAAATCTTGAAAGGCGGTAAAAATTTATGGTATTTTTTTTGCAAATTCTTATTTATTTGATATTTTTTACAGTTACAATAAAAGCATTGGTATTGAACGACCCGGTCAGAGGAATTTTCTTTTACCCAAAAGAAATTCAGCAGCGTGTTTTTGAAATGAAGCTGACAACAAAGGAAGAAGCTAAGCGGCGCAAAGTAATATTTTTCACGATCTTAATTATAGGTATTGCAGTTCTTCCGGTAATATTTATCGGGTTATGGAGTGATATTTCCGACTTTAAAACGGCTTTTATTCATGCAATAATTTTTATTGAAGTTATGAATTGGTACGACGGTATTGTTGTGGACGAAATATGGGTACGGTTCAGCAAATTCTGGGTAATAAAAGGCACAGAGAAAATATCTCATGTAAAAAAATTGTCCTTTGTTTTGACGGAACGGCTGATAATGTCGGCGGTGTATATTCCAACAGCGGCATTACTTGCAAAGGTTGCCGTCATGATCTGAAAAATTGAGGTGAACGGCTTGAAATATACGGATTTTAATTTTAAAAGGGACGGTTTCGTCGGACATCTTGCAGAACCCGAAAATAGTAACGGCAAAGCGGTAATTGTTATAATGGGCGGAGAAAAAAGTCTGCTTCCCGGAATAAAAATTGCGGAACGGTTTGCGGATTTTGGATTTATAGGACTTTCCGTTTCTCTTTTCGGAGCGGAAGGACTTCCCGACGGCATTGATCGAATATCGCTTGAAATGTTTATTCCCGCGATAGAATATTTGAAAAATAAAAAGGGAGCGAAATCTGTCAGCTTATACGGAATGTCAATGGGTTCGGTATTCGCTGCACTAATCGGTCAGCACATCGGCGGGATTGATAATATCGTTATGGTATCGCCGTCGCACGTTCCCTTTGAGGGAACGCTTGCGGATAAAAAAACTATGACGGGAAAGTCCATGGCAACATGGCAGGGAAAGGATATTCCCTTTGTAAAAGAAGATTTTTCGGGCGGCGAAATGAATAAATATATTTATTCAAAGGAAGCGGGCAGGAAGGTTACAAAAATGTGGCAGGCATCTGTATTCCGAATACGATCTTATGAACGGGCTGACCGTTGAGGATTTTTACTGGCTGAAAACTCATATGGCAGACGCGGATTTTTTCAATACTGCCGATCAGTTGGAATTGCTCAAAACATGGCTTTCGTTGATCTCGGACGTGAGGGAAGGTATTGACTGCGGAACGGCAGTGAATTTGATAAAATCCATATACGCCATGCGGGAGCACAGAGATGCAATGGTGGAGAAATCGCTGGATAACAGTATCGAAATGGTGCTCAGGCTTTTGGAAATATATATTTCAGGAAAAGGAGAAATTCTATGATCTGGTCAAGGACAATTTTGGACGGCATTGTGGTATGCCTGGTTTTTAATGTAACGATAGCACTGTTGTGGATGATGGTTCCCAATGCCTTTTCAAAAATGCTGCCGGCGGAAATACGAAAGGCATCTCCGAAAAGAGAAAAGAAAGAAATGATCATATTGGCATCTGTGATGTATCCGCTGTACATATTAATTTTTATATATATGGCTGTTAGTGCAAGGCAGGCAGGTGTAAGTGGTTTTGGGAATTTGTTTTGGACGGGTTATGTGGAAATGCTTTTTATCAATTTCGGAGATTTGATCGGACTGGACGGTTTTATGCGGGGGATTGTGAAAAAACGCGGCATGATGATTCCCGGCACGGAGCATTGTGAGGCATGGAATCTAAAGCCGTGGATGCTCACGCTGGCGCTGCCGGAACACTGCATTGCGTGGCCAATCTTCGTTTGCCCTATTACAGGACTTATCTGTGCAGGAATCGGGGCGCTTATTTAATCAAAGTAAGAAAAGAGGAGAATTGCTATGAAATATTTTGAATTTGGACAGGAAAATCCTGAGATCATGGTGCTTTTTCACGGCGGCGGAATATCCTACAAAGCGACGCTTCCGACTGCCAGGATATTGGCAAAAAAATATCATGTTATTTTGAACGCCTATGACGGATTTAATCCTTCCGAGCCGGAAACAGAATATAAATCCGCTATGGACGAGGCAAGGCGTATGGGGGATTACATATTGGAAAATTACGGAGGAAAGATCGATATCCTGTATGGCATTTCTTATGGCTGCAGAGTGGTTAATGAAGTGATTCAGGATGAACGTCTGACGATCACTACCGCTATTATGGACGGTATGTCAACCAAAGATTATCCCGATATCAAAAGCGAATGGGGAAAAAATCTTTACTGCTTTTTTCTTACGGGACTGTTTTTCGTTGTAATGGGCAGGGCAGGTGAAAAACGCATGAAGTTTATCGCCAAGATCACGGGAAGAAGATATGAGGACGCAAAGGAACTCATTTACACAAAGGCCACATGGAAAAGCTGGAAAAATCAGGATTATTATTTGATCGGACGAAAAACTAATTTTGAAGCTTTCAAAAAAACAGATATGTATATCTGGCATGGCATCAAGAGTTCTCTTGAACAGAAGCTGGCAAGAAATATGAAGGAATGGCAGGACGCAGGGTATGTCTTTACCTATAAGATTTTTACGGATCTGGGACACGGAGGGCTTGCGGGAGAACAGCCAGAGCGTTTCTTAGAGGAAATTACTTCGGCGCATGAGAACTCGCTGAAAAAGCTTGCGGAGCAAACCAAGTAAAAATTCAAAAACTAAAAGCAAAGCCGCCCTTTCCGGTTAGGGCGGCTGTTTTTTTAAAGCATATTCACGATCGCGATCAGCCCGAACATTCCCATTCCAAGGCTCGGCATGATAATTCCGGGAAGATCATAAAAGCGGTCGGGTTTTATCTTTCTAAGCCCCACACCTATCAGCAGGAACACAAACGGATTGAGCAGTACAAACCACTTCGGCACGTCCAAAAAGCCCTTTAAGATTGCCGCTATCACACATATTGCCGCAACAAGCATAAACGCATACCCGATCAGAAACGGCGGCATAACAGCTTTATAGTATGCCTCCAATGTGTCATCTGCCAGCTTGAAATTGTTTGTTTCCATAATTTTTTTGTATACGATCGGCTGTATGCAGAGAACGGTATGTATAAAAAATCCCGCAATGACACTTACATACGCACATACGGCAGTAACC
>CAMWVF010000254.1 GCA_947177545.1 uncultured Clostridia bacterium
TGAATATATATAAAGCCGCAGTACCTGTATGATCGGTACTGCGGCTTTTTTGATCGCGGTCTTTATCTGCTTAACGATATTTGGGGGAACTTCTGTATCGATGTCACACTAAATGGTGAGGGTTTAATTTTTTCAGCCGCCCCTTGAATGGCTTAAAACAGTAAATTTAATTTGTATTTAATATTAAAAGGAACTATGTTCGCAGTGGCTTTCCCGTTATTCACTGTCATAGATCTCATTAAGACGTTCAAGGAACATATTTCCGATTCTCTCGTATTCATCGTCATCATCGATAGAAACCAAAGTCTCTTCGTTGTTATCGTCGTATTCGGATTTCAGAACAACAAGCTCCGTGTCAGCCTCAATTTCTTTGGTAGGGTCGTCATAATATGGAACAAGAGCATAGTAGCGGTCGTCGACAACTTCCATAGTATCCAGCATTTCAAACTGCTGCTCAACGCCGTCCTCGTCCACAAGGGTGTAAAGGTCGGCAGCCATTTCGTTATCAAATTTTCCAGCCATAATAAAATCCTCCTCAATTTGCGTACACTGTGCAATTGCGTTAAAATTTTCGGTAAGGCGGCAACGCAGTACGGCAGTACAAAATTTTATTTTTGCCTCTTGCTTTTTAAAAATCTTGCCTCTTTTCCGCCAAACACCCAACTATTCAATTGTACAACTTTTACAAAGATTTGTCAAGGTATATTTTTCATAAAAATTTTGCACAAAACTTGTGTAGTATTTTCTGTGGAAAACTATTGACATTGCATAAAATGTGTGGTATAGTATATACAAGGAAAGAGAAAGACCGAAAACAGCAAAGACTAAATTACTCGGTCGGGAATACGCGATGGCGGCACGATGGTGCAGAAGTCCCAAAGCCGAAAGTCAACGCAGTACGGTATCTCTTGACTAAAGAACCGAACCCGATGAAAGTCGGCGAGTTCAATCGGTGCAGACGATAAAGCAAGAACTAAGCTAACTCGGGAATTTGGAATTTTTCTTGGAAAGGCGGCGAGTCCCATGGAAATAACAATTGAACAGAATTTCTCAGCAGTGATCTGCAGTGGCTCAGAACAGCCGTACTTTAAGAGAAAAATTTGAACGGGAGTATAAATGTAAGCGTCCATAGAGACCTCGCTCCAAATCACAGTGATTAATTAACAAATTTAAACTTAAAGTATATGTAATAAAATGAGCCGCATATCTCAGCATAACATCGGTTGCCGGGAGTGTGGTATTTTTATACCCGATCGGTACTTTGATAACTGCTCGGTACTTACTACCAGCCGAACAATTACTTAAAAGCACCTTATATACGATACCGATAAGTCAATAAACAATGCAGATTACAAAGGCTGAGCCTTTACCCTTATAGGCGTATTAAGTCGGTAAGAGTAAAATGTACCTACGGGTAACATACTTCTGTATCGTTACTTGCCTAATGCAGCGTCCTTTAAGGACTTTACATAAAAGGCTGTAATCTTATCATTATCATGAGAAAGGTGAATACCAATGCAGTAATATAAAACGTCTTAACGAATAACTTTCTGTAAGGAAGTGATGTCTTATGAAATTAAGATCATTGAAAGGAATCCAAATTCTTATCATGTAATCAGATTGGAGTGAGACCACCTAAGCAGTTAATTTTACCTTAAAAATTTAATTGAAAAGAAGGGATTGCATATGAGGATATTGAAATATGCGTACCATGATTTGAATCTTCGTTAAATTTGTAAAGGAGTTGAGTCCAACAGGACAGGTTAGACGGCTTTAAGCCGGTTTCGGATAAATCAACGGATGTTTGTCCGCAAAGAAAGAGTTGGTTATTATGGTAACCTTTAAGACTTCCCCGAAAAAATTCTGAAAAAACAGGAGTGAGTCCAATGGCATAAAATGAGGCTTTAGCCTTTCACGATTAAAATAATTCCCAAAGGAGAGAGCGCCTATGATTTTCATTAAGCTTTACCGAAAGGAATATAAATTTTAAGGAGTGAGTCCAATGGCATAGTCCCATTCTCTTGAACCAAATTTCTTATAGGAGTGGTTTATATGGTTTGTTCTAAATACCCATTATCCCTTAGGAAATATGAATTTTGAGGAGTGAGTCCCATGGCATAAGCAGTTAGTCCCGCAATAATTTTACGAAAGGATGCGGTGCCTTATGAGGAATGTTTGGAGTAAACTGAAAATCTAAAGGATTGGAGTGATACCACCAAGACATTTAGCGTGCTATTAAAGCCATATTAATTATATTAATATAAATTAAGAACTGTCAGGCCGGCAGTTCTTTTTTTATTTTTGGAAATTTTATCTCAAAATCTCTTGCAATTTTCGGGGAAATATGCAATAATATTTTTATATTGATCACGAAAGGACTTTTAAAATGAATTTTTTCGGCAAAGCTAAGGACAGCATTATCCTTGTTCTGAAAGGCATGGCAATGGGTATCGGCAACGCCATTCCGGGGGTAAGCGGCGGGACAATCGCTGTGGTTACAAAAATTTTCGACAGGCTAATGGAAACCATTACCCCAAACATAAAAAAATTGATAAAAAATATGCCGTTCCTTATCCCCGTGGGCATCGGTATGGTAATTGGCATTTTCTGTACGTCTCTTGTTCTGGAGAAGCTATTTGAGACGTACTATGTCCCAACACAGCTTTTCTTTGCGGGACTTGTTGTTGGCAGTCTTCCCGCTATTGATCGTGAATCCAAAAGGGATAATTCAAAATTCCGTCCGATAAATTTGATACCGTATTTTACAGGAGTAATTTTTATGATTGCTCTGCTTGTGGTAAATGAGGGAAAAAGTATGTTCATAGAGGGCGCGGCTCTCACCACAAGGGACGTAATTCTCTACATCATCATGGGCTTTATCGGCGCGGTTGCAATGATAATCCCCGGGGTAAGCGGTTCTATGATAATGAAAGTTTTCGGCGCGTACGACTCGATAATCAGCGCGGTGGCAAACCTTGACTTTGCGGTACTTGCGGTGTTTGCCGTCGGTGCGGTCATAGGGATTTTTACCGCAGTAAAAATTATTGATATTCTTCTGAAAAAATTTCGGCAGGGTACTTATAATTTTATTATGGGACTTATTGCAGGCTCGCTGCTGCACATATACCCCTCGGAATGGAGATTTGATATACAAGGCATAGTCGGCATAGTCCTGCTTCTGGTTGGACTTGCAGTGCCTTATCTTACGGAACTTCCCTCAAAAATGAAAAAGTAAAAGAAATTTATATATTTCACATTTGCGGATAAAATAAGTATTAAAACAATACTTTTTTAAGGAGTAAATGTGATGAAATTTCGATTTGGCAGCAAAAACTCCGAGTCCGCGGAAAAGCGCGGCTTCGGAGTTTCTTCATTGATAGGCGCGGCGGCGATAATTTTTCTTGCGGCGGGATTTTTTTATCTCTATTCGGAGCGTCAGACCGTCCCCGCAAATGAGGACGTTAAAAGAGCGTTTGTACTG
>CAMWVF010000255.1 GCA_947177545.1 uncultured Clostridia bacterium
TCGTGACACTGTTCAATGAACGCGGTCAATTACTTCATGCCGTCTGCATAATTATTCATTGCTGCATTTACTGCATTTTGGTCCTGATTGGGAGTCTGAGTTGTGCTGTCGGGCTTATAAAGAACATGCACATGATTGCTGCCTATTCTGCCATGAGCCAGTCTCTCGTCAGCTGCCGTATTTGCAGGCTCTGTTGAGTAAAGCACGTTGTACTCATAAATTCCTGTATCCTTGAGGATAGCGTCGTTTGCCTTTACAATATCGGTAGTTGAAGCGCTCTTTGGAACGATCATATACTTCCATGCGCCGCCGTTCAAAAACCAGATAACTTCATCTGTTGTGTTGTTTACTGTAGGCATTGTTGTGTAAATTACAAAGCGCTGATATGTCATATTGGTGTTCTGATCCTTATTCTTGATCTCATCGATCTTAGTCTGGTCATAATTGTTGTAAGGAACAAGCATATATCTTGTGGTAAGTCTGCCTGTCAATGCGTCCGTAACCTGCCATGTCTCGATATAATCCCAGCTGTTCTGTCTTACGGGGTTTGTGTTGTATACGGTATAGTATTCATACTTATTGTTGTATTTTGCAACAGTTGTATTGTACTGTACCTCGTCGTAATTTGCGGGAACAAGAACATATCTGTAACCGTAAGTATAGTTTACATTTGAATGATAGAACTGCTTGTAGGTGTCATTTGCAGCCTTTCTCGAAGGTACGCTTGTGTATACCTTGTAGTAATCATAAACGTTGAACTTCTGAGCTGTAAGAGTATCTACATATGCAGGGTCATAATTTGCGGGAACAAGCATATAGTAAGTTGTCGCAGAGCCTGTAGGCTTGATCGTGATGACCTGGTCTGTGTAAAGAAGCTTTGTTGCAGGGGAAGTTGTATAGAACTCATAGTACTTAACATCTGCCGCCGCTACTGTCACAGCAACGTCAACATAGCTGTTTGCGCTGTATCTGTCATAGAATCTTACGGTAGTTGTACCTGCCGCAACGCCCTTGATAGCGAAGTTTCTGTAGTTTCCTGTTGTTGTGCCTGCGGTTACGGTCGCAACCCTTGAATCCAGAACAGAGTACAGAAGATTGCTCTGGTTCTGTGCGTACACCTGAAGATCGAAGGCTTCGCCTGCGTTTACCTTAACGGTCTTGGTGTAAGGCATAATAACGTTCTCCTTAACGGAGGTATCCTTTACCGTTACGTCAACATACTTGTAGCAGGTGGACTGATAATTCTTGTTGTAAACCTTAATACGTGCAGTACCCTCGCCCTTGGCGGTGATCTTTACAGTAACGTTGTTGCCGTCCCATCTTGCGGGAGAGAATGAAGCTGTAGCAACGCTCTTGTCTGTTGAGCCTACCGTAATTCCGCTGTGGGAGCCCTTTACTGTAAATGTAACGGTAGCAGTATCGCCAACCTTGTCAAATGTCACGCTGGACTTATTAGCCGTAATTTTTGAAGCAACGACCTTTACCTTACATTTAAGAGTTGTGCCGCCTGTTTTAGCGTAAACGTACGTAGTTCCGGGACCCTTGCCCACAACCTTACCCTTTGAGGAAACGGTTGCTATAGACTTGTCGCCCGTGGACCAACTAACCGTACCCGACGCATTTGAAACAGAAAGCGTGGTTTGGTAACCCTTTGTAAGAGTTACCGAAGTTTTGTTCAGCTTAGGCGTGGCTGCGCTTGACGGTATGATCGCCAGTGAAGCTACCATAAACACTGCCAGAAATACGCTAAGCAATGACTTTAAAAGCTTTGACATAGAAATTCCTCCATTTCTTTAATAAGCTGCACCGCAAATTATATTTTATTTTTACGGTTTGCTCTTAGTCCTTAAATATATTTTAGCACTTATTTTATAAAATGTCAATTACATAATGGCTACAATATGATTACAAATGGTAACAATTCGGTAACAAAACCCATTTAATTATTACAATTTGTAACCTTTTCCGATCATTCGGTAATATATACCAAATAATCATATATCATTTGTACTGCCTCGGCGCGGGTAATCTGCTTTTCGCCGTTAAATTTTCCGTCTCCCTTGGGAATAAAACCCTTAGCGTATGCTATAGCAATTGCGCCGATATTTTCGTCGCTGCTCTTCACGTCGCTGAAAGGTGTTTTGAAAATTCCCTTCAAGCCTGCGATATTGTTATTGTCGTACTTTTGAGTAAACAGTACCGCCGCATCCGTCCGTGTAGTGAGTGGGATTGTATTTGTGCCGTTTTCGTCAACAGGCTCTTCCACGTCGGAAACGTCATAGTAATAAGAGCTGTAGCCGCCCAAAGCCGCATTAAGCAAGCTATTGAATTCGTCCTGTGTGATTATCTCATTAGGCTTGAACTTGTTTTCCTTTGTAACGGTAACGCCGTATTTCTGCATAGTAAGTATAGCCTGCTCCTGAGGTATGCCCTTGATATCGGTGTACTTAACCGCCTTGCCGTTTGTGTAATCACTAAGCGGTTCGCCGTTCCATGTGCAGAGCCGTCCTGTTTTTGCGTTGAGGTAAAAGCTGTCCATTTCATAAAGCAGATAAGTCTGTACCTTGCCGCCCTTCGTTATCCAGCCTGTATAATAATAGTCAAAATCACGCTGAGTATAAAGCTTGTCAAGAGCTTCCTCCGCAGAAAGAATATCTGACGATGGGAATTTAACGTCTTCCGTATAATCCACGCCAAAGCTTGTAACAACACCGTTGGAGTCCACAGTTACGGAAACCTTATCGCCGGATACTTGAATACCGTTTACATAGCGGTTAAATCTGAAATTTCGGGAGGTCTCAAAGCCGCCGTTCCAAACCTCGACCTCGGTATCATTATGTATGTCTGGGTGGAACTCGCCGATAATATCCTTAGCATACTGATTTGCAGCGGCTTCGGCAACAGCCCTTGATTTTTCAACGTTAAGCTTGGGAAGCTTTGCGGAGATGCTGTATTTACGCATACTTATCATCTCGCCCGTCTCGGCGTTCAGAGTTGCATTTACCGTTTTGTAGCCCTTGTAATTTTTATCCTTTGCGGTAAAGGTAATACTCATGTAAAAGCTTTCCTTTTTCTCCTGCACGTTTACCGCGGAATCCTTTGCAAGCGGCATAACGCCGTAGTCCTGCTCGGTGGAGTAGACTTCGTAGCCCTTGATCTCGTAGTCATCGGTAAGAGCCGCAAATTTGTCCTTTTTAAGCTGTTCAAATACCTGCTCCGCCGTGAGGAGATTTTTGTCCTGCTGAATTTTTTTCAACTCCGCCTCTGTAAAAACCACGCCGCCGTCTTCGCTTAATCCCGTTGCAGGATTTTCAATCGCTTCAGCATCATCTTCTGTAGCTTCGGCGTACGTATCATAGCCGTAAAATCTTGTTCCGCCTGCTTCACTCATATCTCCCCAAATAGTGGAGGCTTCACCAGTAAAAGCGTCTATCTCGGAAGTAAAGCTTGGCTCGTATACAATTCTTACAGTTTTC
>CAMWVF010000256.1 GCA_947177545.1 uncultured Clostridia bacterium
CTTTTATAATAAATATAACAAAAAACAGCATTATATGATTACCTCCGCTTGTATCTAATCAAGCACTTATATTTAGTATTATACTATAATCAGACACAAAAATCAATATATTTCAGCTTAATGTGGTACAATAAACAAAAACGAGGTGTCACATATGGCTAAATATAACAGAATAAAAGATCTGCGTGAGGACAGTGACAGGACTCAGCAGGAAATCGCCGAGTACCTTGGCACGTCCTCACAGCACTACGGCAAGTACGAGCTTGGACACGCGGAGATACCATTTGAGCGGGCAATTGCTCTGGCAAAATTTTACGGCGTGAGCCTCGACTATATTGCGGGACTTACCAACAGTAAAAAGGGCTTTTCCCGCGGCGAGCTTACCGAAAAGCAGCAGCGCATACTTGAAATTTCCGAAAGCCTTGAAAACGGCGACAAAAGCCGTACCGCGGAGCTTCTGAAAGCTATTGCGGAACTAATAGAATAACAAAACAGTACGTATATTAATAAACATAATATACGTACTGTTTAATATTGTACTCAATTTTTACTTGTCCTGCGGCTCTTTGGGCGTGAATTCCTTGCCGCCCCACCTATCCACATTCGCCCTGCGCATTGCGCCGAAAATTCGGTCGGAAAAGCCTTTGTCCAACTTGTCCCGCTCCGCAAGGAACTGCTTTGTTTTTTCGCGGGATGTGTGACCGTCCGCAGGGCATTTTGATTTCACCACTTCCAGTCCGTTTCGGTTTGCGGCGGACTTTATCTGCTTTTCGGGAGCGAACACCAGAGGACGTATCAGCGTCAAGTCCTTTCTTGAAAGATAGCTTTTGGGCGAAAAGCAGCCTATCCTGCCCTCGTTGAAAAGGTTCATGATGAATGTTTCCACCACGTCCTCATAGTTGTGTCCCAAAGCGATTTTATTGCAGCCAAGTTCCTTTGCCGCATCGTGGAGCGCGCCCCGCCTCATTCTTGCGCAAAGACTGCACGGGTTTGTTTCCTTGCGGACGTTAAACACTATCTCCCCGATGTCGGTGCGGATAAGCTTGAACTCTATACCCATTTCCGTACACATTTTTTCAACGGAGGAATAGTCCCCGTCCACGCCGCCGAAACGCGGGTCAAGAGTTACTGCCGCAATGTCGTAGTCAATGCCGATAAAGCGTTTCAGCAGGAAAAGTCCTTTTAAAAGCACAAGGCTGTCCTTGCCCCCCGAGCCCCCCCCGGCGATTATGTCGCCGACCTGTATCAGGTCGAATTCCTGTATCGCTTTTCTCATATAACCGAGTATTTTTTGCATTTTAATCACCGCATTAATTTTTTAAAATAAAATTTACCCGCCCCATTGAGGGGGCTTAATATGGTAAAAATTTGCTGCACTTAACGTTGAGGGGTGACATTCGCCGCGGGGCGTTCCCCGCTCGCATATAGCCGAGTATTTTTTGCATTTTTATCACCAAATTTTTAATTCATACAAGACGCAAAATCTATATCTTCCGTCAGAGAACGTTCCGTTTCATTAAGATACGATCCGACAGCGGACGTATCGTTTCCAAGCTTTTTCAGCCGTTCGGTCTTGTCGTACCATAAAGGCTTTATGCAGCGGTACAGCATTAACGCTGCCTTTTTTTCGTCCTCCGAAAAACAATAGCATTCGCCGACAATTTTCAATCGGCGAAAAATTGCGTCCAGTTCCTTTTTATAATCATCATAAAACGTTTCCCGAAACAAATAATTCAGAAAAACATCTTTGCCGCAAAGGTTGAGATCATATATGCCGACAAATTTTCCCAACTCGTCAAGCAGTATGTTTGTGGAGTTCAGGTCAGCCTGAAAAACGGAGGTCGGCAGCTTTTTGTAAACGGGTTCCAGCGCGTTCCTGTTTTCCGTCCAGAGCCGCCATATACGCTCCGTCTGCGGCTGAAATTTTTCTGGTAAGGTCTGCGCGTATTCTTTCCATTTCAAAGCGTTTTCCAGAACCTCGTCGGTTTTATCGCTCGGGCAAAAGGTCTCGAAAAGGCAGTACGCCGACGGATATTCTGTGTACGAAAAATATTTTGAAGCGATTTTCGCCGTCATTATCCATGCTTCCTTTTCATACTCCGCCGCGGTCATTTCTTCGGAGTCGTTATCCGAACGCCGTTCCGCGGGACGGTACGGTGAAAATTCCTCCCCATAGGCTGTGCAGACGCGTCCCTTATAGCGTACGGCGGGATAATTTCCGGTTCTGTCGGGAAAAATTTTCGGACAGTAATACCCCAGTCCGCGGTACTCATCGGCAGTCCTGCGCCACATTTCTATTTTTTCGGGAAAAGTAAAATCATTGTCGGCAAGCTTTATAACAGACCTTTCGCCCGCTTCAAATTCCGCAATGACGGTCTCCCTGAAATCCGTATCGCCGCGGCTTGTGGTTATGACGTCAAAGGAAATCGGTTTAACGTTGTAAAACAGTCCGAATATGTCAAATAATTCTTTTTTGTCAGTCATTCAAATCACCTTGAAAAATTCAATTTTCCGCTGAAAAATCATTTCTGCAAAGTACCGTGAGAAAGCGCAGTCAAATAAGCGTTGATAAACCCGTCAAGCTCGCCGTCCATGACCGCGCCGATGTTGCCGTTTTCAAAGCCTGTGCGATGGTCTTTCGCAAGGGTGTAGGGCATGAAAACATAGGAACGTATCTGCGCGCCCCATGCAATTTCTTTCTGTACGCCCTTGATGTCCTCGATTTTTTCCAGGTGCTCGCGCTCCTTTATCTCAACAAGCTTTGACATAAGCATTTTCATGGCGTAATCCTTGTTCTGATACTGGCTGCGCTGCGTCTGGCAGGAAACCACGATACCCGTGGGCAGGTGTGTAAGGCGTACCGCGGAGGAGGTTTTGTTTACCTTTTGACCGCCTGCGCCGCTTGCACGGTAGAAGTCTATTTCCAAGTCCTCGGGACGTATCTCGATATTTGTGTCCGCCTCGCTCATTTCGGGCATTACCTCAAGTGAGGCAAAGGAAGTATGCCGCCGTCCCGAACTGTCAAATGGAGACACACGCACGAGACGGTGTACCCCTGTTTCGGACTTCAGAAATCCGTAAGCGTTCAGACCCTCTATAAGAAGTGAAGCAGATTTAAGTCCTGCCTCTTCGCCGTCAAGGTAGTCGAGGGTAGTCACTTTAAAGCCGTGGCTTTCCGCCCACATATTGTACATACGGAAAAGCATCTGTGCCCAGTCCTGCGCCTCGGTGCCGCCCGCTCCCGCATGGAATGTGAGAATGGCGTTTTTGCTGTCGTACTCGCCCGTCAGCAGTGTGGTCAGTTTCATAGCCTCCAACTCTTTTTTGAAGTGGTCGGCGTCACGCTTTATCTCTTGGGCAGTGTCCTCGTCGTCGTCCTCCTCCATGGCAAGCTCTATCATTGTGAGAGCGTCCTCAAGCTTTTCGTTGAGCTTGTCGTAGCTTTCAATGGTTGCCTCATGGTGCTTTATGG
>CAMWVF010000257.1 GCA_947177545.1 uncultured Clostridia bacterium
GCTGTTTCCCGAACGTGGTCTTTTGTAGCCTGCATTTCAAGCCCCGTGTTAAAAAACACATACTTCACATGCGGGAGCCCGAACAGCTCCCGGGTTCTTTCGATAACGTCAATCATAATGTCGCTGTCCGCCCCGCCCGAATACGAACATATCGCTTTTGGGTGCCGAACAAGGTGTTTTCCCACAATGCTTTTTATTGCCTCGAATTTTGCGGGCGCGTCAAAATCCGCATACGCAGGGCGGTCGGTGTACACCCTGCTTTTGTATACTTCTTTCATAAACAATATTCCTTTGCCGTCTCCGAAATATTCCCGCCAAGCTCCGAAAGCTTTTCTGCAAAGCTCTGTTGTTCATTTTGATTTTCAACAGAGTCCAGCACATCAAAAATATTTTCAAGGTTATTCTGGAACTGCTCAAACAGCAGACGGAATTTCAAAGAATTATCCGTCCGTGCGGCTTTGAGCTTTTCCTCAAGCTCGGAAGCCTTTTTAACCGCTTCGGACATATTCTCCTGCTGCGCCTCAAGCTTTTTCTTGTAGCCCTCCACCTGATTTTTCAACTCAGCAGTAGCATCCTTGATAGCCTTGTCCTTTTCCTTGGCAATGGCTTTCCGTTCTTTGTCGATAGCCTCACGGATCGCTTTGTCTTTCTCTGCTTCGGCTTTGGCTTTAAGTTCCTTTTTGACCTTGGCAATTTCCTTTTTCGCATCTTCCGCCTTGGTGTTTACAGGCTCGGATTTCAGACGTTCAATTTCTGCTTTCAGATTTTCGACCTCTTCGGAATTGTCTGGGGTGGAATCAACCTGCTCCTGCAACATTGAAAGCTGTTCGCCTTTTAAGCCATTCTCATACTCCAATTCCTCGATACGCTTTTTAAGCTCGGAAACGGATAACTCCGAAACGTCGTTATTCTCTATAAATTCCGAACGATCAAGCGCGGGGACATGGGTAAGAAGTTCCAGTTTAGTAATACCGAGCTGTGCATTCGACTGCAAAAACTCTTTTCCAAGTTGCTCATAAGCTGTTATGTAATTGTGTGCCTGCCGCTTCTTGAAATTGGCTTTTTCCACGCAGTATGTATCGAAATCATCATACCCAAGCTGTGTATACAGCTTTTCGTCCCGCATACGTTTTAAGCCGCGGCACATTTCATACAAAGCCTGCGCCGCAATTGCACCGTTCGCCATAATTTCCTGATGAAGCTTTAAAGCTTCCTGATATGTCTCGGTAACTTCATTCGGTGTTACATCAATAATTTTATTATCCATAGTTATTAACCTGCCTTTTTAATATTTTTAGCAACAAGATTTTTCTGCCATTTTTTAACGACTTCCATAACATTTTCGGGAGCCGATTTGTTTTTGAAACCTCTGCATTGCTGCACGTACTTAAAATTCCCGGAAAGCTCCAGCGTGTACATGGGAATATCGGGAGTGCTGATATTCCGCACGCCAAAAATAATGCAGTTGCCGTCCGCATATTTTTTGGCGTATGTAGCAACACAATGCCGCAAGCATTTGGACTCGTTAAAAAGTTCCTCCCATGACATGATCGGCGCAATGTGATACTGCTCGTCCTCATAGGTTATACCCTTGACCTTTGCAATATTTTCCGCAGCCGCCGCTAGCTCGTCCGCATATTGTGCATAATCACGCTTGTAGTGCGCAAGACGGGAATCTATTTCCGAGTCTGCATGGGCGGCAATAAGATTTTTCGGATTTATCGTTGCGGTGTCCTCCATATTGTAATTTGCGTCCTTTGCCTCCCGGAGATAATCAGCATAATCCCCGATAACCGTCCTCATATTGCCGTAATCCTGCTGTTGGTACAGTTCTGCTTGCTCTTCAATGTACCACAGATAACGTGATACAGGCTGATATTCAAGTGCAGCGGATATTGAATTAGAATAATTTGAAAAGTCTCTAAGCTTTTTCCATTCGTCAATACCCGCACGGTTTCGGAGCAGAAACTTGTACAGATTCAATTCTCTGATATCGGGATCGTATGGCATTATCTCCTTAAGTTCACGGCGATTAAGTTTCAAAATATGTGCAAGGCTTGGCGAATTTTCTTTTGTATCTGTTTTGCCGTTTACAAATTCTGTAGCCGTGATTTCATCATATCGGCTGTTCAAATAATCATACGCAAGGCTTTTCATGCCGACTTTTATAAGGTACTCGATCCAAGGGCGGCGGACAAGAGTTCTAATTGTTTCATGCAGATAACCTTTGCCGCAAATTTTTGAGACTTTATTCCAGGGAATATATTTAAGCTGTTTATAATTGATAAGAGCCTGCCGCAGATTGCCCGTGTAAAACGGCGCCGAAAAAAATACATTATTAGTCCTGCACCAGTAATTTTCACCCGTCTGCATAAAATTGTCCCATACAAAGCCTTTGTCAAGGTTGCCATTTAAATTGAGAAAAACCCTGCACACTTCACTATATCCCATGGACTTGTTCCACTCATATGTAATGGGTATGACCTGCTCCTCGTCGTATCCGTAGGCGGTGTTTTTACATAAATTATAATGCGTTTCAAAAAGCCTCACACAACAGCCCGACCGAGTCTTTTGGGCATACCAAAATAATTCCGAATGGTGTTCTATCCTGCCGTCCTTGAATCTTCCGGAGCATAGGAGCGTTGCAGTTTTTTTGCAATGGGGACAGGTTATGTTCTGCTTGTGCTTCCATTTAGCTTTCCTCCGCTCCACTTTTTTCAGACAATGGGTGCATACACCGTAATCGTCCCCCGTGTGATAAATTATTTTAATGCTGCTGCTTTGGTGCTTGAGCCATTCGGTAAACGGCTTGACGGGCGGTCTGATCTCCAGCATACATTCTTCCGTAGCTTCACGGATTTTGCGGTGACGTTCTGCGGTCTTATTATTGCGGATCCTTTTCTGCAAAGAATTAACGGTTTCCATACCATGCTCTAATTCACGCCAGTAAAATGCCGGCGGCAAGGTATCATATTTATGGAACATATCAACGTACCGCTTTACAGTCTCACCCGCTCCGTCAACGGGAATATATGTCTGACTGTATTCTGTAAGTTTCTCTGCGCTTGCAGTAGATTTTTTTGGATTTCCCGACTTTTGGGTGCAGTAATCGGTATCGGTTATAAAGGTACGCCACATGAATTTACCGCCATGATAAGTCGTAACGACCAGCATTTTATCAATTATTTCCGCAAGATAAATATAATTTTTAATCGTCTTCTTATACCCGCCGATGTAACATGTTCTTTCTACATATACCGTCGTTTCGGCGGGTATATCCGTTTGCGGTGCAGGCGGGACCGGGATTTTTATTAATTCCTTGAAATTCATGGTACCGCCTCCTAATCAAGAGACACCGAGCTGAAGCGGCGGCGTTTGGGGGCGGATTCTTTTTCAGCAGCGGGTGCTAAGGGTATGCCGTAATAGACC
>CAMWVF010000258.1 GCA_947177545.1 uncultured Clostridia bacterium
CTCCGGCCGCTGCTCGCAAAGGCTGACGTTAAATCGGAGGACGAGGTCGAAAACATTGCAAATTATTTCAAGCAGGCGGACGGCAAGCAGCAGTTTTACCGCAATTTGATTACTCTTTACGGCATGGAGCGGGGCGTTGATATATACAGGGTGATACGCACCGAATATACCAATCTCACAAAGCTTGTTAAGCAGTAAAGGACTAAATTGGTTAATATGTACAGATTTTACAGGGAATTTTCGTCACGGAATTTCCCTTAAAATTTTGTCCCGCACTTGATAATAAACGTTTAACATGATATAATTAATTTAATACTGATCTCAAATTAAAAGATGTGCAAAAATTCAAGCAAAAATTTGCATATATGATTTT
Organism: uncultured Clostridia bacterium; assembly: GCA_947177545.1. Classification (GTDB taxonomy): domain Bacteria; phylum Bacillota; class Clostridia; order Oscillospirales; family Ruminococcaceae; genus RGIG8773. Next base: position 374 of record CAMWVF010000258.1, read on the forward strand.
TGCGCAGATTTTTTGTGTACACGTCCATTTTTAATTTATGAGATTAGGATATTTAGTGCAGTTTTGGCTGTACACCAGAAAGGATTGATTAAGATGAAGTTCGGTTTTTACGACGACGCTAACAAGGAGTATGTCATTACTTCCCCGAAAACTCCTTACCCTTGGATCAACTATCTCGGCACACAGGATTTCTTTGGTCTTATTTCAAACACGGCAGGAGGCTATAATTTTTATAAGGACGCACGTCTTGCGCGTATTACACGTTATCGCTACAACAATGTCCCCGCTGATGCAGGCGGACGGTATTTCTACATAAATGACAACGGCACAGTGTGGAACCCCGGCTGGGCTCCCGTTAAGACAGAGCTGGACGAGTACAAGTGCCGCCACGGTATGGGCTATACTATTATAAAAGGTAAAAAGAACGACCTTTCCGCAGAGGTAACATTTTTTGTACCCCAGAATTTCACGGGCGAGGTGCAGAAGGTAGTACTGAAAAATGAGGGCAGCTCTTCCAAGAGCTTTAAGCTGTTTTCTTTTATCGAGTGGTGTCTTTGGGACGCACAGGACGATTCCACAAACTTCCAGAGGAATTTCAATACAGGCGAGGTTGAGCTGGAGAAAAACGGTGCGGTAATTTACCATAAGACAGAATACAAGGAAAGAAGAAACCATTTTGCATTTTACGCTGTAAACGATACGGTGGACGGCTACGATACCGACCGTGAGACTTTTATGGGCGATATTTACCACGATTTCCACAATCCGCAGACGGTTATGGACGGCAAGTCTGCTAACTCTGTTGCGGACGGCTGGTCTCCCGTTGCTTCACATTACAAGGAAATTACTCTTGCTGCTGGTGAGGAGAAAACTCTCGTTTTCATTCTCGGCTATGTTGAGAACCCTTACCCGGAAAAGTTTAACGCTGACGGCACAATGAACAAGTCGAAGGCTTACGAGATGATGAAAAAGTTCGACACCGCAGAGAAAGCTGACGCTGCTCTTGCGGAACTGAAAAAGGACTGGGACGAGCTGCTTGCTAAGTATACGCTTACTTCTCCCGACGAAAAGCTCAACAGACAGGTCAACATCTGGAACCAGTACCAATGTATGGTCACATTTAATATGTCCCGTTCCGCTTCTTACTTTGAAAGCGGCATAGGCAGGGGCATGGGCTTCCGTGACTCCAATCAGGATCTGCTTGGCTTTGTGCACCAGATACCCGAAAGAGCGAGAGAGAGAATTCTCGACATTGCCGCAACACAGCTTGAGGACGGCGGAAACTACCACCAGTATCAGCCGCTTACTAAAAAGGGCAACGACGCTGCGGGCACAAACTTCAACGACGATCCGCTGTGGATGATTTTGTCCACCGCTGCATACATCAAAGAAACAGGCGATTACGACATTCTCAAGGAACAGGTGGATTACAAGAACGATCCAAGTCTTGCGCAGCCGCTGCTTGACCACTTGAAGAGAAGCTTCTATCACGTTGTAAACAATAAGGGTCCTCATGGATTGCCTCTTATCGGACGTGCCGACTGGAACGACTGTCTGAATTTGAACTGCTTCTCACGTGTTCCCGGCGAGAGCTTCCAGAACACCGCAAGCAACATTGCCAAGGAGGTAAATCCTGAAACAGGTGCGCCCCTTAACGAGGAGACTGCGGAGTCCGTAATGATAGCGGGTATGTTCACATATATCGGACCGGAGTACGTTGAGCTTTGCCGCAGAATGGGCGACAATACCGAGGCTGACAAGGCGCAGGCTGAAATCGACAAGATGAAAGAAGCTATCGTTAAGTACGGCTGGGACGGCGAATGGTTCCTCCGCGCATACGACGCATACGGCAAAAAGGTCGGTTCAAACGAGAATAAGGAAGGCAAGATATTTATCGAACCACAGGGCTTCTGCGTAATGTCCGACGTGGGTGGAAAAGAGTTTACCGAAAAGACTATGGCGAGCATTGACAAGTATCTCGGCACGGAGCATGGTCTTGTGCTGAACAATCCTGCATTTACAAGCTATATCGTTGAGTACGGCGAGATATCCACATATCCCGGAGGCTATAAGGAGAACGCGGGTATTTTCTGCCACAACAACGCATGGATAATGTGTGCTGCTGCACACGCAGGCATGGGTGACACAGCGTTTGATTACTACACAAGAATCGCTCCCGCTTATCAGGAGGACGAAAAGCTCCACCGTACAGAGCCGTATGTATATGCGCAGATGATTGCAGGCAAGGACGCTAAGCGTTTCGGCGAAGCTAAGAACAGCTGGCTGACAGGTACTGCCGCATGGAACTTTGTGGCAATTTCGCAGTACATTCTCGGTATCATCCCCGATTACAGCGGTTTGAAGATCGATCCATCCATTCCTAAGGCTTGGGACGGTTATTCGGTATCACGTTTCTACCGCGGTGCAACATATAACATCAAGATCGAGAACCCGAACCACGTTTCAAAGGGCATCAAGTCTGTAACAGTTGACGGCAATGCGATTGACGGAAATATCCTCCCGGTATTTGACGGCGGTGTACATGAAGTCGTTGCAGTAATGGGCTGACTGCAAATATAAAAAATAAATAATATTCGGGCGTACTTTTTGTACGCCCGTTTTTTGAGTATGCAAATACCTCCCTGTCGGATTTTTACAATACAAAAAAGATTTTATGTGGTATAATAAATTGTGTATATCATATCAAATAAATCGTATTGGAGGAAAATAAAATGAACAAGAAGCAATTTTACGCCCTGCCCGACAAAATGAAGGATATGCAGTTCTGGGACTTCAACTGGCTGGAGTACGTCCTGTCTGTACCGTCGCCGCTGGTGCTGGTCACGGGGTACAAAAACAACGGTCTTGCTAACGCAACAATGGACTCGTGGCTTTGCTTTTCAAGCGAGAACGATTTGTACTGCATTTTCGGCAGCGTGGATAAACGCTCCCATATGTACGAGGTCGCCCAAAATCAAAAGCAGCTTGTTGTAAATTTCCCCGACAAGGACGTTCTCGATAAATGTATGTCAACGATACAAAAT
>CAMWVF010000259.1 GCA_947177545.1 uncultured Clostridia bacterium
AATTAAAATACCGTTCACCGGAAAAGTATTGCATTTAAAATCGGTTTATGTTATAAAAGACATAGACCGATTTTATTTTGATCGTAAATTACATATTGAAAAATATCAATAATTATGCTATAATTTTCTACAGGTGATGTAACATATGTTAGTGATAGTGGAAATTCATATAAAGGAAAGGAATATGTTGGTAAAGATGAAAAAGGAAATGAGTTTTCAGCAGTTAGGCTTCAGGGCTTATCTAAAAAAGACTACGATGAATTAGCGTTGCAGGAATTAAACAACGATAAAATAGTTTGCACACGTGTTGTTTATAAAAAAGGTCAAGACCCATCTGATGGACATACAATGAACATAGTTGGAACAAACAGTAATGGCGAATACTTGTATGAAAATTGTGGACGTAGTTCTAATGCATTAAAAAATCTAAAACCAGCTACGTTATCAAATTCTGGATATACAAATTCTAAAGGTACAAAACGCAACTATTATGAGGTTCAGGAAAATCAATATGAAATTTGGATTGATACCACAAAATAAATAAGGAGGGATTATGAATGAATAAATTATTTGCACTCGTAATAAGTATATTTACATTATCTTCCTGCGCTATCCAAAGTGGTCAATATACGGAAGACAGCAGCTTCAATAGCCTAAATGAAATTATTACAGAAGCATTTTCTGAAGCTGAAATTTCATCGGATGACAAGCTAGATTTTTGGGCTTGTCCAAATCTCGATAGCGGTTATATTATTACCGATAGTGCAAATTTGCTTACTCTTGAAAAGCTTTATTCACTTATTTGCAAGGCAAGATATTATATGATGAGTTCAGAATATTTTTCGTATGTAGACAATGAATGGAAACATTACAGTAATTCTACAAAAGAATATACTTTTCTTAATGATTATATTAATGAGATAAATGAAAAATATCGTGCTGTTTTTACAGATCGCCTTGTTGACAATATTCCTAAGCCGAATGATGAAAATTATGAACGTGGCAACTATGTATATTCTCTTGGTTTTTTAAGCGGCAGCGCAGACGAGGGTTATATTTACGGAAATGACAGAGGGACAGATGCAACTTATTGTGACAGCGACTGGCAGATAGAGGTTGTTTCAGATACGGAGGTAAGACTAATACATCAGGCTTTTTACAGAGTTTACCCAGAATGGACGGAGGGAGACGAGCCTGTGTACTTTAAAGACCATGTGCTGCTTAATCAAGCTGATGACAGTCCCCATAAATTAAGAACATATGAAAACAGAAGCGAGCGACTTGAAACATATTATTATACACTTCTTTGGGAAGATGAGCATTGGAAGTTTGACAGCTTTTCACTTTGGTATTAAAAATATGTTAAAATATTACAATTATTAACACAAAATGTAATCAAAATACCGTTCACCGCCTCACAGCTACCGTTCACCGGAAAAGTATTGCATTTTAAATCGGTTTATGTTATAAAAGACATAGACCGATTTTTTTAGGAGGTGAATTTAAAATGATGTTTTTGTACTTTGATTTCTTCTGGTTCCGCAGAAGACGGTAATAGGCAAGTCCGCAATTACATAATAATACGTAATTACCTTGTTAAGCATATATCCGATGATGTCATAAATGCTTATTACATCATCGGAACGCTTAACTTAAAACTAAGCGCAATTGTTGAATTAATTAGAAATGTGGGGAATTATAATGAAATTTGTTTTTATCGAGCCTGAATATTCGCTGCCTATATCTTCGGTAAAATTATTATTTAGGAATAGTGATATTAATGATATAGTATTAAAAAAGCAGCCGTTTTCTAAACAATGGACTGCTGAAATAGGCGAGTTGCCCTGTGGCAGATATGAATATAGATTTTTGATAAATGAAAAATTTACACTGAATGATCCGTCGGCAAATATGTTCAGTCCCGATAATGAAAATAAATTGTGGTCGTTGTTGGCAATTGATGAAAATGGCGACAGACTTTACAATAACGAGCAATACAATGTTCACATCGAATCAGTTCAAATAAATGATGATTATTACGACGATGTTAGGGAATCTATAATGGAGTTCGCTACTGACAAATCACGTCAGGCTGTATTAAGATATGGGTTTTCCGAGGTAACTGGCGCTCATACGGTGAGTATTTTATGGGTTTCGCCAACGGAAAATATTTCAGGCTGGACAGAAGAAACATTGACAGATACAGAGGCTTCTGAATACATATGGTTTGGACTGGATTTTAATGATCTAAAAGATATATGTTCAGGCACATGGAGCGCATTTTTATTTGTAGACGGAAGCTGTGTTTTAAAAAATGATTTTACAGTAAAATACGTTGCCGAAGCAATTCCGAGGCAAACGTTAAATATGTCAGTATAACTTGAAAATCAATAAATTTTATGTTATAATTTGAAAGGAAGTAATTATTATGGCATCAAAAATAAGCAATGTAAGCAGAAGTTACATACCAACAAGAAGCAGCGTTCCAACCAAAAGCATGTCCTCTTCGTCAAAAAGTTCTTCATCATCAGTAAGAAAAGCGTCCTCTGCAAGACCGTCAAGTGTTCCGCAGACAAAATTGAACTCCTCTGTTCAAAAAAGCTCTTCAAGTAATGTAAAGTCTTCATCGGCTAATACTAAGTCAGCAAGTACCGTAAATAAAAGCAATTCAACAGTTAAAAGCTCGGCAGCTTCCGTAAAATCGACAGTAAATAACGGCGGTAAAACCAATGTAATAATTTCTTCTGCTGTATCAAAATTTGCGACAAGTGTTGCAAAAACAGTTTCCACAGTTTCAAAAGGTGTAAAAGTAGCAACAACGGCAGCAACTAATGGCAGTACAGCAGTTATTTCCAATGCGGCAAAGGCTGCAAATACAGTGGCAAAAGTGGTTTCTACGGCTTCAAAAAAAGTTTCAAACGGCGTAAAAACAGCAATAACAGCGGCTAAGAGTAGTACAACGGATGTTTCCAATGCAGCAAAGGTTGCAAATACAACAGCAAAAGTGACTTTTAAAGCTTCAAAGGCGATTTCAAACGGTGCAAAAGCATCAGTAACAGCAGTGACGAAGAGCAATACAACAGTTGTTTCTAATGCGGCAAAGGTTGCAAATACGGCGGCAAAAGTGACTTCTACAGCTTCAAAGGCAGTTTTAAACAATTCAAAAAATACATCAGCGGTTTGTTTTAATTTGGCTAAAACGGCGGTTATTGGCATAAATATTGGCGCTGCATCAAATGCGACAACGTCAAAAACTTCGGCTAATAAGTCAACAACAAATACAGCCGTAAAAAATGCAGGAAACAATAATCCTAACAACTTGTCAAAAAATAACAGTAACAAACGCACCAAAATCACATTATCTTCTTTTGTAGAAAAGACAATTGATGTGATTTCTAAAGT
>CAMWVF010000260.1 GCA_947177545.1 uncultured Clostridia bacterium
AAACGGCGTTCAGCCTGTGGACGTGTATACTCCCCTCAGCCGCCATGTTGACGAACCCATATATTTCAGAACAGACCACCATTGGTCGTCCCTTGGAGCGTACTATGCCGCAAAGCAGTTTGCCGAAACAGCGGACGTACCGTTTTCCGATCTCTCGGAGTACGACGAAAAAGTCGTTGACGGCTATGTTGGAACAATGTACAGCTACAGCGAGGATATCGTTATAAAGCAAAATCCCGAGGATTTTGTGTACTACGTGCCGAAAAATGTAGAATATACAACAACCTACCACAATTATATCCTCGGCGATAACAACACCATAGTGGGTATGCAGGAGCCTTACGACGCAAACTTTTTCATTGATTTTTCAAATTCAAAATCCATGCTTTACTGTACCTTTATGGGCGGCGACGCCAAAATAACTCACGTCAAGACCTCCACCCGCAATGGCAGAAAGCTTGCCATTTTCAAAGACAGCTACGGCAACGCCCTGCCACAGTTCCTGTTCGGTTCCTTTGAGGAAATCTTTATCATGGACATGAGATTTTTCACATACAACGCAATTGATTACATCAAGGAGAACGGCATAACCGACCTGCTTTTTGCAAACAATGCGTTCCATGCCACAACCAAATCCACGGTGACGCATTATGAAAACTTCCTCGTTCAGGGCAGACAGACTGCAACCCAGACAACTACAGGCACAACGCCAACTGTCCCCGCAGTGACTGGAGTTCCCGTTACGGGAATATCGCCTGCGGTAACAAATCCACCTGTTATAAGCAATGTTCCGCCTGTGACAACTGTGACGACAGGTACTTCTCCTGCACCGGCAGTAACTTCGCCGCCTGTCACAACAACTGCGCCTGTCACGACTTCCGTAACCTCTGTCACAACCACAACAGCCGCACCCGCGGTAACCACTGCGCCGCCCCAAACTACAACAAAACCAAAGGCGGAAACTACTGCCAAATCCCAAACAACGGCAAAAAAACCTGCGGAGACCACCGCTCCCGCAAGTTCTGCAAGCACAAGCGGAGAAGTCATAGAAGCAGATTGATTTTTCCTTAAATATATCAGTCCCCGGATGAATAAAATAATTTTGGGGATTGCAAAAAATAAGAAAGGACTGTCATTTTTATGAAATTCAGAAAAATTATTACAGCCGCTGCTGTTCTTACGGCTTGCGCATTGATTCTGACCGCCTGCGGTAAGGAAAGCACCGAGGAAACGACCTCTGCTCCCGATACCGAAACGGAAGCAACAACCGCCGAAACTACTGCGGAAGTTACTAACGAGGATACAACCGAGGCAACCACCTCTGATGAGGCTTTGGAGGACGTCCCCGAGGATATTCCCAATAACGATAATGCCGAGGACGAACCGGTGGATATACCCACCGAGGGTCAGAACCCGCTTCAGCCCATTGCCGACGCAGCCCTTGCAGTTGGCGAGTGGCCCTCCTTGTGGGAAGTTACCGATCCACAGCTTATTTCAGACTTCTTTTTGCTGGACACTGCAAATGAGAATTACCAAAATTTGTTGATTCTCCAGTGCCCTATGAGCGCAAATATGACCGAAATAATCCTCATTCAGGCGAACGACGTTTCCGCCGCCAAGGCAGACCTTGAAGCCCGTCAGAAAAAGGCTCAGGAGCAGGACGCTTTCTACCCCAGCGACGTTGATCGCGCAGCCGCTTCCGTTGTAGGAACAGAGGGGGATTATGCATACTTCCTCGTGGGGGACAACACTCCTGAGGCAGAGACGGCAATTGTAGATTATATTAAAAATATGTAATAAATTCTTGCAGTAAAAAGTTCGGAAAACTGTACAAAAGCAGTTTCCCGAGCTTGTTTTTTGAGAAATCAAAGTCTGCACTTGAAATCATTGTAGCCAAAGCTTTTGACCACCTTGCACGTCCCGTTTTCGGCACACCAAACAATAGAGGGCAGGGGCATACCATTGAAAGTGTTATTTTTTACCATGGAATATATCGCCATGTCACAGAAAACCAGTCTGTCGCCGATTTTCAGCGGCTCGTTAAATGAATAGTCTCCGATAATGTCCCCCGCAAGGCAGGTGGGACCGCCTAAACGGTAGGTGTAAGGCTTCTCGTTTGACATACCAGCGCCGATAATGTTGGGACGGTACGGCATTTCCAGTACGTCGGGCATATGGCAAGCCGCCGAAGTGTCCAAAATCGCAAGCTCCATGCCGTTTTTCAGCGTATCCAGAACCTCCGTAACCAAAAATCCCGCATTCAAAGCAACTGCCTCTCCCGGTTCAAGATAGACCTGCACACCGTATTTTTTCTGCACTCTGTCAATAATTGCCACAAGCTTTTCTATATCGTAATCATCACGGGTGATATGGTGTCCGCCGCCAAAGTTCAACCACTTCAAGCAGTAAAGATACTTTCCGAATTTTTCCTCAACAGCGAAAACGGTTCGCTCAAGAACGTCCGCTCCCTGCTCGCACATTGTATGAAAATGCAGTCCGCTTATCTCCTTGGGAAGCGTGTCGGGAAACTCCGCAAGAACCGTCCCCAAACGGGAATTTTTGAAGCATGGATTGTAAATATCAGTCTCTATCTCCGAGTATTCGGGGTTTATTCTGATACCGACTTCAATGCCCCGACCGCTTGTCTTGACGTGGGGGTAAAATTTTTCGTACTGTGCAAAGCTGTTGAAAACAATGTGGTCGGCAACGGAAATAATTTCCTCAAATTCACTTTTTTTGTAAGCTGGCGAGTACACGTGCACCTCTCGGTCAGGCATTTCCTCCCTGCCAAGCTTTGCCTCAAACAAGCCGCTTGCGGTAGTCCCTGCCAAATATTCGCCGATAAGCGGGTATGTGCTGTACATTGAAAAAGCCTTTTGCGCAAGCAAAATCTTGCAGCTCGTTCTGTCCTGTACAGACTTCAAAATCTCCAGATTTTTCCTGAGTAAAATCTCGTCCACAACATAACATGGCGTGGGCAGACTTGATGTGTCAAAATTTAACATTTCAGTTCTCCTTAGAAATATTTTTGCGGTAAATACGGCTGTTCTCGCCGTAAATGTCAACACGGTTTTCCATGTAGGAAAAACCGTATTTTTCGTACAGCCCCACGTGGTCGGTGCAGACAAATATTGTGGGTACGCCGTTTTCCGCGGCGATCTCCTCACAGTGGCGGATAAGCCTGCCGACATACCTGTGTCCCCTATATTCGGGAAATGTGTATACAAAACCTATCCAAGGGGACAGCAAATTATCGTCAATGCAGTCACGCTGTGCGAACGTCACAAAGGAAACCAGAATGTCCCACACGGTGAGAAGCCGCAGAGTACCCTCGCCGAGATTTTCGTGAAAGGAATTTTCCTCGATAAACCGCA
>CAMWVF010000261.1 GCA_947177545.1 uncultured Clostridia bacterium
GTTATAAGGACATTATTGGCAAGCCTCTTGTTCTGCGTTTGGTGGGACGTGAAATTCCCGTTGTTGCGGACGATTACGTTGAAACAGATTTCGCTACGGGCGTTGTAAAAATTACTCCCGCTCACGATCCCAATGACTTTGAGGTGGGCAAGCGTCATAATCTGGAAGTAATCAATGTTATGACCGACGACGCGAAAATCGTTGCGGATTATCCAAAATACGCCGGCATGAACAGATACGAGGCAAGAAAGGCTATCGTTGCAGACCTTGAAAAAGAGGGCTTCTTAATTAAGGTTGAAGAGCACGTCCATAATGTCGGCACTTGTCAGCGATGTCACACTACCGTTGAGCCAAAGGTTTCCACACAGTGGTTCGTTAAAATGCAGGAGCTTGCAAAGCCTGCTATTAACGCAGTTAAAAACGGCGAGACTAAATTCGTACCCGAAAGATTTGATAAAATTTATTTCAACTGGCTTGACAATATCCGCGACTGGTGTATTTCCCGTCAGATTTGGTGGGGACACCGTATCCCTGCTTTTTACTGCGACGAGTGCGGCGAAATGGTGGTTACAAAGGAAAATACCGCAAAGTGCCCCAAGTGCGGCAAAGAAATGCGTCAAGACCCAGATACTTTGGATACATGGTTCAGTTCTGCTTTGTGGCCGTTCTCAACACTTGGCTGGCCCGACGAGACCGAGGACTTTAAGTACTTCTATCCCACAAACACACTTGTTACAGGCTATGACATCATCTTTTTCTGGGTAATCAGAATGATGTTCAGCGGCATTGAAAATACCGGCAAACCTCCTTTTGACACAGTTCTTATCCACGGATTGGTTCGTGACTCACAGGGACGTAAGATGTCAAAATCTCTCGGTAACGGTATCGATCCGCTGGAAGAGATCGACAAGTACGGCGCGGACGCTCTTCGCTTTATGCTTGCAACCGGCAATTCCCCCGGAAACGATATGCGCTATATGGAGGAAAAGGTAAAATCCTCACGTAATTTCGCCAATAAGCTGTGGAACGCATCCCGCTTTATCATGATGAATTTGCCCGACGATTTCAAGCTGAACGGTCTGCCTGCAAACCTCAACATTGAGGACAAGTGGATAATAAGCAAGTTCAACACTCTTGCCAAAGAGGTCAATGAAAATCTCGAAGCGTTTGAGCTGGGAGTTGCGGTTGCAAAGCTTTACGACTTCATTTGGGACATTTACTGCGACTGGTATATTGAGCTTACCAAGCCTCGTATCGCTGCGGGCGGCGAAACTGCCGAGATTGCTCAGGCTGTTCTTGTTTGGGTAATGCAGGGTATGCTGAAGCTTCTGCACCCCTTTATGCCGTTCGTTACGGAGGAGATTTGGTCTGCCGTTTCGGACAGCGAAGTGCCTTGTATTTTGTCCGAGTTCCCACAGTATGACGAAAAGCTGAACTTTGCGGACGAGGAAAAGCAGTTTGAGAAAATTATCGCGGCAATTCGGGGCATAAGAAACCGCCGCGCGGAGATGAACGTACCGCCCTCAAAGAAAGCGGCTCTCCACATTGAAACGGCAGAGGCGGCAATTTTCGAGCAGGGCAGACTTTTCTTTGAGAGACTTGCTTCGGCATCCTCCGTTGAGATCGCGGAAAAAATTGATATGCCTGACGCTGTAACTGTTGTTACTGACAGCGCGAGAATATTCATTCCCATGGACGAACTTGTTGACAAGGAAAAGGAGCTTGCACGTCTCAACAAGGAAAAGGCGGCAGTCCAAAAGGACATTGATTTCTCCTCAAACAAGCTGAACAATCAGGGGTTTGTGGCAAAGGCTCCCGCACAGCAGGTGGAGGCTGAAAAGGCTAAACTTGCAAAGGCGCAGGAGAAAATGGCGAAGATAGAGCAGTCCATTGCGGCGTTAAAGTAACTTGTTTTTATAAAAGCTGTACACCGTCTTTGGGCGGTGTACATTCTTTAACGGCAAAAAAGAAGAGCCGATAAGACGGCTCTGTACAGAAATTATTTGCCTTTGTGCTTCTCTTTGCGTTTTTTCTGTTTTAATTCAAAATAACGCTGCTTTTTTTCCGCTTTTCGCTCTTGGGCGGCAAGCTTTCGTCCCGCTTTGTTCTGCTCCTGCTGTAGCTTCAAAGCCTGCTGCGATTTTGTACCGATATACTCGGCGGACGTTTTTCGTGCGTCTCTTTGCAAACGCTTTGGATTTATTTTTTTCTCTTTCAACAGCGTTTCAACAGGCGGGCTGAATTTCAGCCGGAAATAATTCTGCAAAACAAATTCGTAAACTTCGCTGTCCTTTGGTTCCGCGCCGAAAGTGATCTTTGCCGCTGTCAGCCTGCCATTTTGGTAAATTTCAAACACACCTACCCAAAACGGGTCATCGAAATATACCGTAAGCGAACCGATAATTTTGCACATAGCAAGTCCTCCTTAAAATTAAAGCAAAGAACGGACGACCAAGGAGGAGGGCTACTTACGCGTTGCCGCGCGTCCGGACTACCGACCGGAGCTGTGTTTTTATCTTTGCTGCACAAATGTACTATAAACATTTTAACATATTTATAGTAAAATTTCAAGTGCGGGGTGAAATTTTACGAAACAGTCTGCGCGTTCTCCGCGGCGTTAAAATGATAAAATTTTTGAAAGGGGCATTGTCATGCTTGAAATTACAAAGGAAATGCTGGACGAAACCATTGAGACCGAAAGGAAGAACAAGGCTGCCTCGGACAAAGCGGTACAGGTAACGGCGTACATAATGCTCGCAGCGATCGGTGCGGAATTTGTCCTGCTTTTTATGCTGCTGTTCAACAGCTTTTGGGCTGCGCTTATTTATACGGTAATTATACTGGCGGTTGATTTTGTGGTGTTTTTCGGTGTAACCGTTCTGATGAGCAAAAAATACATAAGCGGGTTTACTGTGGGAGCTTTTGTGAGGGCATTCAAAAACCGTAAGTTTAATCAGGCTGTTGAGGCGGCGAACTGCGATACTAAAATACGTCTTTATGAGGAAAGGCTTGCGGCGGTCAAGGGCAGTGAGAAGCTTGTGTCCATAAACGCGCTTATTCCAATGTATCTGAGCAAAAATGAAATTGATAAGGCAGAGGCTCTTTTAAAAGAAGCGGAGAGTATTGCGACGAAAACATTTTTGCAAAAATCCTCAAAGGCGCTGAATTACCTTATTTTTTACGAAGCTGTAAACGATTATGAACGCTTTATAAGCGCATATCGTGAAAATGAAGCGGTCATAGAGGAAATGTGGAACAATATGCTGATACTGAAAATAGAAGCATTAAAATACACCGCCGTTTTTTTCGCTTACAGCGGACAGTTTGGCAAGGCTATCGCTGTCTCGTATACACATATCCGAGCCCACGATC
>CAMWVF010000262.1 GCA_947177545.1 uncultured Clostridia bacterium
ATGTACATCGATCAGCTTTTCTATGGGGACAGCGGTATCTCGCTCTATGCGGATTACGGCAAGATACATCTTACAGCAAATCAGCTTGCAATTTATAATTCACTTAAAGCTGATATTGAGGCTGTAGCAGCCGGAACTAAAACAAACACACAGTTCACCTATACCGGGTCAGGCGTGACTTTTGATGATATCGGTGCGGCTGTTGATTGCCTTATGGTCGATTTGCCCCAGTCTTTTTATTGGTATGACAAAACAGTAGGTTGCGGTCAGGAAATAAGCGGCAGTACAGCTAAAATAACATTTGCCGTTGCAAATGATTATTTTGCAACAGGCGGTACAACTTATGATATTGATTATACTCAAAATGGCGGCTCTGTAGTAACTTACCAAATTGAAGTTGATTCCAATAAGATAAATTCAGCAAGAACAGCTGTTGCAAATGCCAATTCTATTGTAACAAAGTATAGTAGCGCAACCGCTGAAGATAAAGTCGTGGGCTACAAAACCGAGATATGCGATTTGGTGAATTACAATGATGATGCAGTGAAAAGCACTTATAACAAAGGCTACGGCGACCCTTGGCAACTTGTTTATGTATTTGACGGTGATGCAAGTACAGATGTTGTCTGCGAGGGTTATTCAAAGGCTTTTCAGTACCTCTGCGATCTCGGCGGCGTTGACTGCTACACTGTAACAGGCAATATGGACGGCGGTACAGGCGCAGGCGCTCATATGTGGAATATTGTTACGCTTGACGAAAAGAATTATCTTGTTGACGTTACCAACTGTGATGCCGGCAGCATCGGCGCACCCGACTTGCTTTGCTTAAAGAAAGCATCGGTTAGTTCCCCCGCAGGCTGCATAATGGATTGCAGTGGTGATTCTGTTATATATGAATATGACGCTGATACCATAGCTTTGTATCCTCGTTCACTGCTTACCGTTGAGGCTGAAAGTGTGGAAACAGACCTTGAAACAGATGTGTGGACAACTCTTGAGGACAAAGAATGCGATTCATGGGACGCATATATCAATACTACTGAAAAAACAGAATATGACGATCTGGCTCTTAGTCTTACTTTAGACGAGGGCAAGAGCATTACAGACGTTGCAAAGATAACAGTTCGCTGTGATATAATTGACATATACGGCAACCCGTTTGAGGTCGGCAACAGACCCGCTGTAAGCGGTACATTTGGTATAGTGCGCGGCAACGAGTGGGCTGACGAGCTTTATGACGTATGGGATCAAGAATATGATACATATGACTTTGAGTACGCACCCGGCGACCTTCAAGAGGGTGATGAATTTGTATTTTCAATAGAAACACTTCCTCAAAATACAGGTGTTGCAGTTTACTTTGCAGTTGAGTACAATGACGATGTTTCCGCGGGAAACAATATCAGTATAGATGTTACTTCAAAAACAATTGCTGTCGGTGAAAAATTCAATCTTACAGTTACTTTGAGAAATCCGGAATATTCTGAGAATTTTACTCTCATTGATTCCGATTATACTATTGCTACAGCATTTCCGCTCAGAGGAGAAAACGGTGTTCTTGTTTATGAAATAACAGGCGTTTCGGCAGGTACTGCCACAATTACTTTTAAATTGGGCGAAGAAGCTGTTTCCTGCGTGGTAACAGTTATAGATAACGGCGGCTATGTGCCCACACCATCTGTACCCTCATACGCACCCCCTGCACCTAACCCCGCACCTGTAACATCAACAACAGTTGTTGATACAATTCTTGCAGTTCCCGACGGCGGAAACGGTTCCATAAACCTCGGTTCAAGCACAAAGCTTGACAGGCTTGCTATGGACGCTCTTTCCACAAAGGGCGATGTTACCGTTAAGTTCACCGTTGCAGGCGGCGCATACTGGGAGATCAACGGCAATAACATTACTGAAGCCAAGGCAGTTGACCTCGGCGTAAAGGTAAACAGCACACTTATCCCCGAGAGCAAGGTAAACGAGTTCGCAGGCGATAAGACAACTGTTCAGCTCACTCTCAGACACAACGGAGACTTCGGCTTTACAGGCACACTTAATGTTCCGGTTGGCAAAGCTAATAACGGCAAGTTTGCAAACCTCTACTACTACCACGGCGGAAAGTTTGACTTTGTAGGCAGCTCCGCAATTTCTGGCGGTATGACTAAGTTTGCGTTCTCACACGCTTCCAACTACCTCATTGTTATCGACGATTACGCTTACGGCGAGGACGTTTCCTCCGCAGCAGGCATGACCGAGACAACAACAAGCGCAGTTCCTTATGCAGCTGCTGTAGTTATTATCGCGGCTTTCGGTACTTCCGCTATCGTTCTTAAAAAGCGTCTTTCCAAGTAATTTGGACTGAATGAAATTTTTCACGGCTTGTACTTCGGTGCAAGCCGTTTTTGTTCCCTGCGGACTTGCCATGCGCCCGATTTTATGGTATAATAATATTTTAAGAATATTTTTCTGAAAGGACTGTCTAATAAATGCCAATATATCTTGACAACGCCGCAACTACCCGACCCTGCGAGCCTGCTGTCTCCACGGTTTTCCAAAATATGGTCGAGGACTACGGGAACCCCTCCTCTCTCCACAAGCTTGGACTTGCCGCCGAGCAGAACGTCACCGAGGCGCGGAAAGCCGTTGCAGCCGCTCTCGTCTGCGACCCGCAGTGCGTGACCTTCACCTCGGGAGCAACTGAGTGCAACAATACCGCGATTTTCGGCGCGGCAAAAAATTACGGCAAAAGAAAAAGGAAAATAGTGGTTTCTGCAATTGAGCACCCCTCAGTTGCGGAGCCTATCAAGTATCTGGAGGAAAAGGAGGGCTTCGAGGTGGTCAGAATAAAGCCCTCCCGCGGCGGGGAGATCTCTCCCGAGGACTTTATCGAGGCAGTAGACGAAAACACTTGCCTTGCCTCCTGTATGCTTGTGAACAACGAAACGGGAGCGATACAGCCGGTACGCAGGATTTTTGCGCAGATAAAGCGGAATTTTCCCGAGTGCGTGACCCATTGCGACGCGGTGCAGGGCTTTATGAAAATGCCAATCAAGTCCGCAGAAATTTTTGCGGACGTTATCGTGGTGTCGGGACATAAAGTTCATGCCGTAAAGGGTGTGGGTGCAATGTATATCCGAAAAGGTATCAGAATAGCGCCGCTTTTGCTTGGCGGCGGACAGGAGAAAAATCTCCGTTCGGGAACGGAGTCCGTCCCTCTTATAGCTGGCTTCGGCGCGGCAATAAGAGCGCTTATGCCAACTATCGGAGTTGCATACGAAAACGCGGAACAAATTTCCGCATACCTGCTGAAAAAGCTTTCCAAGCTGGAGTATGTTACGGTGAACTCAACGGCGGAAAACACGTCCCCCTACAT
>CAMWVF010000263.1 GCA_947177545.1 uncultured Clostridia bacterium
GCGCAGGCTACCGTTGCTCTCGGTAATATCTCAGCGGATATGCTCGGCAAGCTCTCTTCGGCGGCGTCGCAAGTTCCTCCACAGGTAATTTCTGCAGGTTCAGGCTTCGAGGCTTCAATGTCACCAGTCGCGGCTACAATGGGTATAACCTCGGCGGCTAAAGAATTTGAAATACTTTCCGCGGCGGCTAAAGAAATGGGTGAAACAACGAAATTCTCCGCGTCTCAAGCGGGTGAGGCTTTAAATTACCTTGCCCTTGCGGGCTATGACGCGGAGAAAGCTGTTTCCGCGCTTCCAACGGTTCTGAATGTTGCGGCGGCTGGTGGCATGGAGCTTGCTTCGGCTTCAGATATGATTACTGACGCTATGAGTGCTTTAGGCTTGGAGACATCGCAGATGAATACCTTTTCCGACCAATTAGCGGTCACGGCACAGAAATCGAATACCAGTATTTCGCAATTGGGCGAGGCTATATTGACGGTAGGCGGTACTGCTAAGACCCTATCGGGTGGTGTAGTAGAAATGAACACAGCGCTCGGAATATTGGCGGATAATGGAATTAAAGGTTCTGAGGGCGGCACTATGCTCCGTAACGTTATCCTGTCGCTGTCAGCTCCAACAAGCACTGCGGCGGCAGCGTTGGAAAGTTTAGGCGTTACCGCTTTCGACGCGAGCGGGGCTATGCGCCCATTGCAAGATACCTTTGCCGACCTTGATGCCGCGCTTTCTACGCTTTCAGACCAAGAGAAAAACGCCGTACTTAGCGAAATATTCAACAAGGTCGACCTTAAAGGCGTTAATGCCCTGCTGGGAACGTCCGCTGAGAGGTTCGACGAGCTGAGCGGGTATATTTCCGATTGTGCAGGTGCGGCAGCGCAAATGGCGGAAACCATGGACGATAACTTAAAGGGAGACCTTACTATCATGCAGTCCGCCCTTGAGGGTTTGGGCATTGCGGCTTATGAGAAATTTCAAGAGCCGTTCCGTGAAGCTGTTCAAGAGGTTACAGGGTATATCGGCGACCTTACCTCCAGCATGACAGACGGAGAGCTTTCGGAAAGTGTTGAAAAAATATCGCAGGGCTTCAGCGAACTTGCCGCCTCTGCAATACAATTTGTGGGAAACAACGTTATCCCTATGGTGGTATCGGGTCTGGAGGTTGTTGTAGACCATGCCTATGAGTTGAAAAATCTCATAATCCTTATTGCCGCTGAATTTCTTGCACTGAAAGCGGCGGCAGTGCTTACGCCGATAGTCGATGGCATAATGGCAGCTAATCGCGCCGTGACCCTTTACGCGGCGGAAATGAGTATCGCCAATTTACAGCAGTTAGCTCTTAGCGGTGGAATGACCGCCTCGGAAATCGTAGTAGGCTTGTTTACAGGCAAAATTAAGGCGGCAACAGTGGCAACAGCAGCTTTTAATGCCGTATGCGCAATAAACCCTGTTGTACTTGTTACGACGGCTATTGCAGCGTTGGCTGTCGGTATCGGTATATTTGTATCACAGATCGACGAGGCAACCGAGGAGACCAACGAGTACACCGAAGCTTTGGAAAACGCAAGGGCGGCTTCGCAAAATATTACCGACAATTCCGAAAAGGAAATTGCAGTAATTCAGCGCAAAGCTGACAGATATGAGGAATTGAGACAGCGGTTCGCGACCCTGACAAAAAATGAAATGGCTGAATTTCTTGAACTTGCCGAGGAGCTTCAGGGCATTCTACCCGAGGGTACAAAAATTATTGACGAACAGTCCGGAGCATATCTTAACCTTGCTGACAGCATTGAAAAGGTTACCGAAAAAATGCGCTTGCAGGCTGCACTTTCTGCAAAATATGAGGAATACAGCGTTGCCGCGGCAAACTATTATGACATTAAGGCAAAGCTTGCAGACATAGACAGCTTTGTTGCAGATGAAAAAAGTAAGGGTATAAACCCAGACCCCGGACATGATAAATATACAGATGAAAAAGATTATTTGAATGACCTTGCAAGGAGAAAATACGGTTTATCCTATGACGAGCTTGTTGCTACTCAACAGCAAAACGAGCAGATTTTACAGGAATATGAAGAACTTAAAGAAAAAACATATGACAGCATTGAAAACAGCTACGATAATGACGGTATAAATAAATCCACCCAACAAATGTCAGACGAGGAATACGCCCGCAACCGCTTAGGCTTGCCGAACGATTACACGGGACTGTTTGAAACGGTCGCAAACAATGTCGCCGAAACACAGGCGGAAAACACCGAAAAACTAAAATCGGGCTGGGAAAGCCTAAACCACGCCTACGCAATGGGAGTAATAAGTTCCGAGGAGGAACTGTACGCAAGGAAATCCGCCCTGCTGGAGCAGTACGGCAACGCCGACCTGCAGGAGCACTGGAAGTATTACGAGGAGCTTTACGATCAGCAGCAGGAATTTGCGGAAAACTCAAAAAAAGCCGCGGAGGACGCTGCCAAAGAGGAGGCGGATATCCGCGACCAGCAGTGGAACAATATTTCACGCCGCGCGGAGCTGGGTCTGCTTACCGCTGAGGAGGCTTACAAGGAGCAGCTTGGGTGGATTCAAAAATACTGCCCCGAGTACGCCGACGAGTGGTACAGCTACTACAAAACTATTGTCGACTATCAGCGGGAAGCCATGCGGGAGCAGGTCGAGGGCGTTCGGGACAGTCTTTCCGAAACAATAAGTGAATACAAAGAGGCGTATGCTGAGCTGGAAAGCTCCGTAAACAGCTACAAGAACCGGCTGCTTTCCGTTGGCGATCTTTTCAGCATTACCACCGAGACCGACGGGAACGGCAATGAGACAACTTTCTACAGCGTTGAAAATCTCAAAAAGCAAATGGCGGAAATGCAGAAATATCACGATTATGTCAAGCGGATCAAAGCGAATGGCGGCTCCGAGGCACTTGTCTCAGAGCTGACTTCTATGGACTTCGACGACGGTCTCGTCTTTGCGGAAAATCTTGCGAAGGCTCCCAAGGAGGAAATCGAGAAAATAAGCGGACTTTTAGCCGAAAGGGAAAAGCTTGCTGAAGACCTTGCAAACGAGCTGTACGCTCCCGAAATGGAGCAGCTCAACAGCGACCTTGTGAACGGCGTTATTGCCGAGTTCGGCACGCTTCCCGAGGATATTCGGGAGATCGGCGCGGCGGCTCTGGAGGCATTTATCGCGGGACTTTCCGAAACGGAAAACCTTACCGAAAAGGTGACTGATTTTACCGACAGCTTTTTCACCGCCTGCGACGAGGGAATTTCAAACGGTATTGCGGGTCTTAACCTTACCGACAGTCTTGCCGCTGCCTTTGACGAGCAGGACACCTACGCCATAGTCAAAGAAAAG
>CAMWVF010000264.1 GCA_947177545.1 uncultured Clostridia bacterium
TTATTGGGACGGAATTTAGCTGTAAAAAAGTGCACCGTTAGAGTATAGTCTAATGAGACGATGAATGGAGGAATTTTTATGAAAGTAGGTTACGTTCGCGTGTCAACTGCGGAGCAGAACACGGCTCGGCAGGAGATTCTTATGAAACAGCTTGGTGTTGAAAAAATTTACATTGACAAGATTTCGGGCAAGTCTGCGGATCGTCCGCAGCTTCTGGAAATGCTGACCTTTGTAAGAAACGGTGATACTGTTATGGTAGAAGCTATTTCACGGTTTGCGAGGAATACAAAGGATTTGCTGGAGCTTATTGATGTTCTGCAAAAGAAAGGTGTGGAATTTGTCAGTCAAAAAGAGAAAATTGATACTTCCACGCCTACGGGACGGTTTATGCTGACTGTGTTTGCTGCGGTTGCCGAACTGGAACGTGGGTACTTGCTTGACCGTCAGAAAGAGGGTATTGCTGTTGCTAAATCGCAGGGTAAGTACAAAGGCAGAAAGCCCATAGCCGTTGATGAACAGCTATGGGCTGAATTGTTTCCTCTTTGGAAAAATGGGAAGATTTCTGCGACTGAGTTTATGCGAAGAATAGGGATCAGTAAGAGTACGTTTTACAGAAAAGTTCACACCGACAAACAAAATAGCGCATAAAGAGGAATACTCTTTATATTATTTTCAAATCCGAAATTTTTCGCCGATACTCTTATAGAATATGCCGGTGTATACCTAGAAATATAAATATTTAAACTTTTGGATTTAACGTTTTCCGCAGCTTTACATTCAAGCGGAATTATGTTGCCGTTGTTGTCTTGAAACAAAAAATCCAGCTCGGCTTTTCCGTCTGAATTCCAATAATATGGCTGCAATCCGTTGGCAATAAGAGCCTGCATAACGTAATTTTCAGCAAGCGCACCCTTGAAGCCCTCAAAGCTGTGAGGGTTGTTTATCACAGCGTTTGCGCTTATCCCAAACTTTGAACACAGCAATCCAGTATCGACCATGTACACCTTGAAGCTTCCGTTGTCCGCATATGCCGATAGCGGAAGTTTTCCCTCTTTTGCAAGCACACATTTATTGATTATTCCCGCCGCTTTTAACCAATCAAGAGACGGTTCATAATCATAAGCCCGCGCCCCGCTTTTAATTATTTTATATTGAAATTTATGATTTTCTTTCGCAAGCTGCGCAGGAATGCTTGCAAACGCCGCCATTGTTTTTGTGGTCTCCTGCGGCGTTGCGTACTTAGCCATATCTGCAATATACGAGTTGTGCAGATTTTTCTGCGTATCAATAACAAAGTTGAAATCCTTTGTTTCAACGTAATCCAGAACAGCTTTCGGCATACCGCCTACAACAAGATAGGTTTTGTACAAATCCATTGCAGTATCGTGCAGCGACAGCGGGGACATGGTTTCATAAGATTCTCGTATCAACCCGCAAATATCCTTTTTGCCAAGCGCCCACAAAAATTCCTCAAAATCGAGAGGGTACATATTCAGCATTTCAACCTTGCCCACGGGAAATGAATATTTTTCACGCTTTACAGCAACTCCAAGCAAGCTTCCTGCTGCAATAATATGATACCCCTCGTTTTTTTCGCAAAAATACTTCAAGGAAGTCAAAGCTCTCTCGCAAGCTTGTATTTCATCAAAAATAATCAGCGTGTCATTTTGGAAAATGCTCTGACCGCTTTTGGCGGAAAGCTCTCGGACAATGCGTTCCGTATCAAAATCCCGTTCAAAAATCGCAGCGACCTCGGCGGAATCCTCCATATTGAAATAAACAGTATTTTTGTAATTTTTTTTCCCAAAGGATAAAGCAGTATAGGTCTTACCTACCTGCCTCGCGCCGTACAGCAATAAGGGCATTCTTCGGGGATTTTCTTTCCATTTAAGAAGCTTATCAGCAATTTTACGTTCCATTTAGTGTTATCACCTCGCATTTATTATAATATATTATTGCGTGAATGTCAATATATTTATGCAGAAATTATTTATTTTATGAATCATACACTTTACAAAGTACAAAAATCCACAGAATTTGCAAATTTGCCCATAATCCTGTGGATTTTATTTAATAAACTTTTAGAACCTGTGTGTGCGAATTTTTGGCAAGATTATCTTGTCATCAACATAATCTTGTCGAAAAGACGTGCGCTATGTCATGCTAAGACAAGTTCAACTATATAAGCGAATTTTCGTCCATATGTGTCCCGCCTGTGGAAGCTATGCTTTTATATGCAATTTCAATTGTTTGAGAGTGTATAATCAACATAACGCATGTATGGTCGTTTACATTCCAATATAACGTTGTATCATATTCAGGGTATATGCTGAGGTTAGAAGTCGTTCTGTAAAATTCAAGCTGTTCGTCTATGGAATCAAAGCGTGTAGAAAGACTGATGTCAACTGTGTCACCGTATTTTACTATCAAGTCTTTTAATGCAGCTTCATAAATATCAGCTAATTCTGCATTTGAAGCACTAATGAAGTATGAACCTTTAGTAAACTGCATATTATCGTTATATGTTAAATGTATAGTAAAATCGCGTCCGTACAGCTGCTCTGAAATAGAATTTGTCCAGAGAATATGGGAATTAAATGGCGATTCATTTAATTTAAAACCTTTATCTATCATTGAGCTTTGGATGTTATAAATACTGTCTCCCCAGTTGAACCACATAAAATCATTATCGGGAGAATAAACATAGCTGTCCTTATAAATAATTGCACAGTTACTTTTAGCAGATGTATCCACCGTTAAAATTTTATCCGGATACGGCGGCTGCCAAATATAGTTCAAATCATATTTTTTTCCGTCTTCCATTGAAAGTAAACGGTTTGTATAATTTCCGTCAAATGCTGCGCTCCATTGAAGAGTATTAATGTCAAAATTTTCATCAATTTCCTTCATAGACCGTGATATTTCAATTCCGCTTGCAATAACTGCGTCATCTTTGCAAATAACGGCGGCAGCAAAAGCATATGTACCATCAATCAAAATTGTGTAGGGTTTTGCAGTTTTTAAATTATACTCGGTAAGATTCATGATCAAATCGAAGTCAAACCCGGAAGCCTCAATATCCGAAATTGCCTCGCCAATTAAGTCAACAGCGCAGCTATATTCTTTTTTCATTTCTGCTGTAGTTGTCTCAAAATAATTGTGCGTAGAATCACCATAGTAATTTTCGCTGTTCTGCTGACCGCAGCCTCCCAAAATCATTACTGATAATAATGATATGAGTATGATTTTCTTTTTCAAATTCATAAAAATATCCCCTCACGATATAGTATTTTACAGCTTTCGCCGTATTTTTATTATATCATGAGAGGATAGACAGTACGTGTCATG
>CAMWVF010000265.1 GCA_947177545.1 uncultured Clostridia bacterium
CAATAGATTCTCTCGTAACGGATATTCTCCTGCATTATGAAAATAACCGTGAAAATCTTTTAACGGGCAAGGCTATGATCGTTGCGTATTCAAGACCCATTGCTATGAAAATTTATAATAAAATTCTTAAAATGCGCCCTTCTTGGAATGAAAAAATTGCAATAGTTATGACATCGGGAAACAGCGACCCGGAGGAATGGCGTAACATAATCGGCAGTAAAAGTCACAGGGAAAATCTTGCAGTAAAATTCAAGGATAATGAAAGTCCGCTTAAAATTGTAATTGTTGTGGATATGTGGCTGACAGGCTTTGACGTACCGTCCCTTGCGACAATGTACGTATATAAGCCAATGAGCGGGCATAATCTAATGCAGGCTATCGCTCGTGTAAACCGTGTGTTCCGTGATAAAGAGGGCGGACTTGTTGTCGATTATATCGGTATTGCGGCGGCTCTTAAAAAGGCTATGAACGACTATACAAACAGGGATAAACAGAATTTTGGAAATACGGACGTTGCAAAATCCGCATATCCGAAATTTTTGGAGAAATTGTCGGTTTGCCAAGATTTGTTCCACGGCTTTGATTATAGCGCCTTTTTCGAAAATTCCGATTTGGAAAGAGCGCAGGCTATAAGCGGTGCGGTTAATTTTATTATTGCACCTCAAAAAGAAAATGACAAGAACAATTTTTTGAAAGAAGCGTTAATGCTGCGGCAGGCTCTGTCGCTTTGTTCGTCTATCGTTGAGGAACACCTCCGGCTTGAAGCTGCATTTTTTGAATCCGTAAGGGTACTTGTGATGAGGCTTACAAACAGCGGTGCGGGAAACAATAAAATTTCTCTGCCCGAAATGAACGCAAGGATAAATGCACTTTTGCAGCAAAGCATAAAAAGCGACGGAGTGATAAATCTTTTTTCCGATATTCACGAAGAATTTTCAATTTTTGACCCGAAATTTCTTGAAGAAGTTTCAAAAATGAAAGAAAAAAATCTTGCTGTTGAACTGTTGAAAAAGCTTATTGCAGAACAGGTCAGCATTTACAGACGTACAAATGTTGTAAAATCCGAAAAATTCAGCGAGATAATGCAGAATATTCTTAACTCCTACCTTAACGGTATGCTGACAAATGAGGAAGTTATTGAGGAAATGTTAAAGCTTGCAAAGGAGCTTTCACAGGCGCACAAGGAGGGCGAAGAACTTGGCTTGACTGCTGACGAGCTTGCTTTTTATGACGCACTTACCAAGCCGCAGGCTATTAAAGATTTTTACAAAAATGAAGAGCTTATTGCCATTACAAAAGAGCTTGCCGATACTCTCAGGAGAAACAAAACCATTGACTGGCAGAAAAAAGAATCGGCAAGGGCAAAAATGCGTATGCTTATAAAAAAGCTGCTCAAAAAACACAGGTATCCTCCCGAGGGCATGGAGGACGCTGTTCAGACGGTTATGGTTCAATGTGAGCTTTGGACGGATAATATAATGGAAATATAATATTATTTTACCATATTCATCTTGTCCCGAATGTACCGACTTTTATATTATGTACCATTTTTTCTTCAGATTTTGACAGTAAAAAACTTGAAATTCTATGTAATTTGATGATATTGGATAAAATCAACCGTGTCGTAAATCCACATAAATACGTTGTTACTATAAAGATACTTTATGGAATGACAGTCGAAACGCAAATACAGCGGTTGCATAAATCAAATGCACCCGCTGTATTTTTATATTCGTTTGACCCCATCAAACAGCTTGGAAAAATAATGTCCCACAAAAATACACATGACCATAAGGGAAACATAATCAAGGTAAAATAATATTTTCGGCTCGTCGTAATCAAGAAAAACAAACTCGCTCCGCAGAAACATATATGTAAAAAAATCCCGCTTTATAAATGCGTAAACGCCGTAAGCCGCAATAATCAGACTCGGCACGAAAACCGCGGGCGTCGGTATCTTGACACGCTTTTTTATCATCCCCGCAAATATTTTTACGTGCATACCTAAATGCAGGCTCATAAGCAGAATTCCCCAGTATGAACCGATAATGTGAAGCCGTCTCGCAAGCATTACCCCGCCGCTTATTGGCAGGAATGCGAAAACGTGACGGGACATCACAATTCCGCTGAACATCATTATGATCATATCCGCAAAGACAAGGATATCAATACACAGGACTGCAATACGCCGTGCTGTGTATTTATTTTTGAACAGATTTTTGTGCCAATTAAAATTGAGTATGTGGTGCGTGATAAAAAGCAGGAACATTCCCGCTCCCGCCCATTCGTGGGCTGCGTCTCCCCAAAGCTGATAGCCCATGAGGAACAACAACGCAAGGGTCATCAAAATATCAATTATAATTTTTGCAGTAAGCTTCGGTTTCATTTTTTCACCGCCGTATCAGTATCCCAGACTGTTCAGCCAGTCTGCAATGTCGCCTGCGGAATTGGGAGTATTGTTCCTCGAAACGCTGAAGCCGTCGGTAATAACGTTTGCGTTCGGTTCAATTTCAGCAATTGAATTGATAGTTCCCGAAAAGCCGCTGCCGCCGTGAGATGTAAAGGGAATTATGTTTTTTCCCGAAAAGTCGTACTCGTCAAAAAATGTATACAGCGGCATTGGCATATCCGCCCACCAGTTGGGGTAGCCGATAAAAACCGTATCGTAATTGTCAATATTTTCGATATGGGACGACAGCTCGGGACGTGCGTCTTCCGAAAGCTCCTCCGCGGCAAAGTCAACAAGCTTGTCGTGCTCTCCAGGATACTCCTGAACAGTTTCGATACGGAACAGGTCACCGCCTACATTTTCGGCGATAGCTTCCGCCATAAACTGAATGTTTCCTTTTACCTGACCGTCGATAACGATTCGGCTCGCACCCGCTTCCGCGTCCACACTCGCCGTCTCGGGTACGGAAAAATATGCGATAAGAATATTGCTCCCCGACGTTTGGACGTCTTCCGAAGCATTTTCTTCGGGACTTGTCCCCTCTGCCGATAAGCTTTCCGATACAGTTGTGTTTTCTGTAGTTGTTGCAGTTGTGTCCGCGTTTTCAGTCTGATTTGAACACGCTGTCAAACAGCATAAAACCGCCGCTGCCGCAATAATATATTTTCTTTTCATATGATCGCCTCCTGTTTTATTTATTTGTATTATACACTATATTTTTAAAATTGGGAAGTCTATTTTGGTTTATCAGTTATTACCCAAAAGTATAAACTAATGAACTAAAATAGACTTCTCAAATCATTCGGAACGGTCTATAATAAAATCAGCAAATTTGAAAAGGAGAATTGTTATGAACAATTTTATCTATGAATCCAAGACCAAGGTATATTT
>CAMWVF010000266.1 GCA_947177545.1 uncultured Clostridia bacterium
GCATAATAAATTCCTTTGTAATTAATATGTAAATTTTCAGCCAACAAAATAAAATTATGCCGATAACGCAAAAGCTGCATTATCGGCATTGCGGATCACTTGTTTGCAAAATGCGAGTTAAGCTTTTCAACAAGCGTTTCAGCTTTTACGCCGTGTACAGCGCAGGCGTCTGCTATGCTTTCTCCCCTTGCAGAGGGGCAGCCGAGACAGTGCATGCCCATTTCAAGGAAATAAGGCGCAGTATCGGGGTCAAGGTCGAGAACCTCGCCGATTATCATATCCGCGGTGATTTTTGTACTCATTTTAAATTCCTCCTAAAAATTCAGCAATACATATTTATTATAACCCATTTTTTTATTTTTTGCAATAGCGGTATTGATTTTTTTAGAATTTAATGGTATAATATATATCAATTATTTGGAAACGAGGTTTTTTTATTGAATATACTTAATAAGATGGAGCGGAAATTCGGGCGTTACTACATTAGCAACCTTATGCTTTATATCGTTATAGGTACGGGAATTGTATTTGCTTTTCAGTATCTTTTTCCAACGCTTCCTCTTTGGCAACTTCTTACATTTAACCGCGACGCAATACTTCACGGGCAGATATGGCGTGTTATAAGCTTTATTTTAGTACCTGTACGCGGAGACCCCATAAGTATGCTTTTCTGGCTGTATCTGTACTGGTTCATCGGCTCCAATCTTGAAAGCTACTGGGGTGGCTGGCGTTTTAACATATATTATTTTACGGGAGCGCTCCTTGCAGCTGTCGGCGGGTTTATTACAGGATTGGCCACAAATGAGTACCTTAATCTTTCCCTGTTTTTGGCAATGGCAATACTTTGCCCTAATAACCAATTGCTCCTTTTCTTTTTTATACCAATAAAAATGAAATGGCTTGCGCTTGTTTATGCAGCAATGGTTGTACACGCTATGTGGTTTGTGGGTTGGGGCGGCAGACTTGCGATCGTCCTGTCTCTGCTCAACGTTGCGCTGTTTTTTGGCGGAGACTTTTTCCGCAAAATACGGAACAAATTCAAGTATCACAAGGTTCAGAGCAATTTCAAGAAAAACATGAAAATGACCCAAAATAAGGACGACAGATAATTTTTACAAAAAAATTTACAAAAACTATTGACAAATAATTTTTTGTGTGGTATAATAAAAAGGCTGTTCGGTGTGCTATTCGGCAGACTAAGCAGTACGCTATCGTATTCTAAAGACAGCAGGCGGCTTTGCCGTAAGTCCTGCCGAGGAAAAGATGGTAAGTATTTATTATGTACTTGCGCCTTTTCCTTTGGGAAAAGGTTTTCTTTTTTGAATCCGTTAGCAAAGACGTACCGTTTTTCGGGCGTTTATTGAATTATCGGAGGTGAAATTTTATGCCAAGCGCAAAGGTACTTGAAACCAAGAAAGCAAGAGTTGAGGAAATTTCCGAGCTTCTGAAAAAGTCTACAGCTGGCGTTGTCGTTGACTACAAGGGTATCAATGTTGAGGACGACACCAAGCTCAGAAAGGAGCTTAGAGAGGCAGGAGTAAACTACTTCGTTGAGAAGAACTCAATGCTCCGTTTCGCTGTTAAGAACGCAGAACTTGACGGTCTCACAGAGGTACTCAAGGGTACAACCGCTATCGCTCTCACAGACGGCGACCAGACCGCTCCCGCACGTATTCTCGGTAAATACGCTGAGGGTTCCGACGGAAAGTTCACTCTTAAAGCAGGCTTCATTGACAAGGAAATCTACGACGCTAAGGGCGTTACTGCTCTTTCCAAGATTCCTTCCAAGGAAACTCTTCTTGCACAGCTTCTCGGTTCACTTCAGGCTCCCATGCAGAGTCTTGCAGCAACATTGCAGGCTCTTGCGGACAAGAAAAACGAAGAGGGCGCAGCTTAATCACATTGCCCACAAATTGCGGTTATCCGCAGAATTTTAAATACGCCTATGCGTAAATTTACATTACTAAAAGGAGATTATTATCATGGCTTCTGAGAAAATTACTAATATTTTAGACACTATTGACACCCTTACTATTCTTGAGCTTAACGAACTCGTTGAGGGTATTCAGGAAAAATACGGCGTTTCCGCTGTAGTTGCAGCAGCAGCTCCCGCAGCAGGCGGTGCAGCAGGCGGTGCTGAGAAGACAGAATTTGATGTTGTTCTCGCTTCTTTCGGTGACAAGAAGATGGACGTTATCAAGGTTGTTAAGGACGTTTGCGGTCTTTCCCTTAAGGAAGCAAAGTAGCTTGTTGAGGCAGCTCCTAAGGCTCTCAAGGAAGGTGCTTCCAAGGCTGACGCTGAGGACATCAAGGCTAAGCTCGAAGCAGCAGGCGCAACTATCGAACTTAAGTAAGTTTACTGCCAATAATAAAAGTCCGATAACTTTTGAGTTATCGGACTTTTATTTTATAAGATTTCCGTTTCGCCGTTAAGAAAATCCCACCATCCATATCTATAATTCTAATTTCTAACCTCTGAAAGCGTTATGCCGTTGCTGCCGAGAGGAATTTCATGATCAAGCCCAACAAACTTGCCGTTCTGCTGCCAAAGAACCTCTTTTACAAAAGCATATTTGTCCTCGTCCCATGTGGTAAAGTCGTCAAGAACAAGTCCGCCCGTATCTCCCGAATTAGAGTTGAAGCACCAAAACGTATGGTTTATTCTATTGTCCTTGATAAGTTTGCGTAGGTAGGTCATCCATTTTAGGTTAGGGTCACGCATGAAGCCACCCCACTCGCCTATCAGCAGAGGCGCGGTATTCGTCTTTTGAATATAGAACCAATTGTCATACCAGCAGTCATTATAAAGGCTGTCAAAGGTATAATTGCCCTTGAACCATGGCTGCTCGTAGACCGTGGGACCGTAGTCGTGAGGCGAGTAAACAAGCTTGTTCTGATACTTGCCTAAATCCACGGGATTATCCTTTACGCCGCGTAGGTTCCCCCCCCACCATGTGCAGTCGTAATCGCCCATGTTAGTGGAAGTAAAATTCCCGTTTGATTTTACATCCTTGGGATAAATCTCAATGCCCTCCACCATTATAAGGACGTTGGGGTTTTTATTCAACACCGCTTTTGCCGCCTTTTCGGCTATATACTTCCAGTTGTCAGAATCCTTGGAGTTATCCCATTTGGCACGTGGAGACTCCCCCGCTTTTCCGTGAGGCTCATTTTTTAGATCGTATGCAATGATAGTATCGTCATTTTTATATCGACCTGCCATCCACGCCAAAGCGTCTAGATAGTCCTTTTCGGAAATATCGCCGTTGTACCAAACGTTGTACATATGCCCCATGGAATCGGTCTTGGC
>CAMWVF010000267.1 GCA_947177545.1 uncultured Clostridia bacterium
GTGCATAGCCTCGGGTGGACAGGGCGCGGACGAGCTTATATCCGAAGCGGAGTGCGTAAAGCGCATATTATTGGAAAAGGGCATCGCGGAGGAGCGTATCATTTTAGAGGACAAGTCCACCAGCACCGATGAGAATATCCGTTTTTCCCTGCAAAAAATGGAGGAGTACGGCATAAGCGGCAGCGTCGCGTTAGCAACAAACGAGTTCCACCAGCTGCGGGCGCAGATGATAGCGGAAAACCACGGTGTGGAAAGCTTTTCTCTGACATCGCATACCTTGGATTATCTGCTCCCCACCTATTGGCTGCGGGAGTGGTTTGGGGTGGTGTATCAGTTCCTGTTCGGCGGCGTTTAGGAGGGGTACATATGACGGGAAAATTTAAAGATTACAGACAGTCTAAATCCGTCTCTGTCGTAATGCTTTTTGTAACTGTATTTTTGGCTGTACTCATCAAAGCCTCGTTCAATATTGACATTTCTTTTGCATTTGCAGTCTCTGCCGTTGTTTATGCTGCGGCGCGTATTCTGACGGCGCGGGGCAGCTTTACCGCCTATAGAGATAAGGTTTTTTTCTGTTTGGGATTTATGCAGTACGTGTACAGCTATGCCGATATCGAGTCGGCGGAAACAAAAGCAGACTTTTACACAGGCAGACTTGGTTTACAGCCGTATATGGCAATTTCCATTAATTTTACGGACGGCAATACCGTGACATTTTGCGACGAAAGTCTCCCCAAAAACGCATTGAGTACACCCGAAAAGCACAAGGAATTCCACGAAAACCACCAATTCACAAAGCTAAGCAATTACATAAACCAACGTGCGGGAAGATAACATTTCCTCCGAAAGCATTTTTTGAAAAGTACGAGCATATGCTTGTATAGAATGTTTTCGGAGGATTTTTATGTATCTTTGCGTAAGGTTTAAAAAATTTATTTTATTGGTATGCGCCGCGATGGTCATTGCGGGCTTTGCGGTAAAGCTCACCGCCGACGGTCTTAGGTACGAACCCGCCGCCGCGGAAGTGAACGAGGAAATTTTCGTCCCAGTGATAATGTATCACAGCCTGCTGAAAGATCCCGCAAGGGCAGGGGACTATGTGGTAAGTCCCGAGACCTTTGAGGCGGACATGACCTACCTGCTTGATAACGGGTACACCACGATTTTTGTAAAGGACTTGGTGGATTATGTTGAAAACGGTGCGGACTTGCCTGAGAAGCCCGTGGTTGTTACATTCGATGACGGTTACTATAATGTTATGGAGTACGCCTATCCATTTATGCGTGAGAACGATATCAAAGGTGTGATGAACGTTGTCGGTTTATATTCAGAACAGTCAACAGCCGAGGACGAACACAACCCCGCCTATTCCTATCTGACTTGGGAAGAAATTTATGAGCTTGAGCAAAGCGGCGTTTTCGAGATCGGTAATCATACCTATGATATGCACTCAATAGGCGTCCGCAGCGGCTGCAAAAAGAAATACGGCGAGAACACCGATACCTACCGCACCGCTCTCACCGAGGACATAGGCGGTTTGCAGAAAACACTTGCAGAAAAAAGTAAGGTAACGCCTGTTACCTTTGCCTATCCATATGGTTTTATTTCGGAGGAAAGCGTTCCCATTCTCAGTGAAATTGGCTTTAAAGCTCTACTGACTTGCTATGAAAAGCCCAATTACATTTCAAGAGACGACCCAGAATGTCTGCTGCACATAAACCGATATAACCGTCCCGCCGGC
This sequence comes from uncultured Clostridia bacterium, assembly GCA_947177545.1. GTDB lineage: Bacteria > Bacillota > Clostridia > Oscillospirales > Ruminococcaceae > RGIG8773. The sequence continues at coordinate 1,742 of CAMWVF010000267.1, forward strand.
GTTTCCACTGAAGAGTTCATGGAAAAATTACTGAAAAAATAAGCTTTGGAAAGTCCAAACTCTCCAAAGCTGTTTTTATGTATTATTCTTCGCCGAGTGTTATGAACTGCTCTTCCACAAAGCCGTCGCCGTTGTCCTCTGAGGAAACAGCATCCTCTGCCATTTCTCCGTCCTCAGCGTTTTCTGCAGCAGCCTCTTCGGTAAGCTCCTCCTCGGGGACTTCCTCTTCCACCTTGGGATTAAGGAAACTGTCATCGTATACAGATTGATAAAATCCGTCAATCAAATCAAGCACAATAGGCGAGTATCTGTCTTGAAATTCAAGCATTTCGTTAAGATACGGACCGTATAAGCTTGGCTCGCGCTTGTCGCCCTGCTGGAATTTATTTTGCTTGTTAGCTTCTTTCCATGCACGGTTTATCATATTCTCAGTATAACGGGGGAGTTTGTCGTCAATTTCCCTTTTGAATTCAGTGGGGACAGGTTTTTTAAAGGTATAATATTTCTCCAGATTGATAAGCTCGTCAATATCCTTGGTGAGCGCGTCATAAGCCGTAAAAAACTTTTTCGGGCTTTTTGTCGCAACAATAAATTCCGACATCTTGTTTACGTTTTTCATACGCTTTGTAACGTACGCCTTTGTCATGTCGTCCAAAAATTCTTGTGAGACCATGAGTTTTTTCTCTTCTGTGCCGAAAATAATGTTTTGCAGCTCGATTTGTTTAAGCTTAGATTGATTAGGTGAAAAAAGTCCCATAAAACCCTATCCTTCCTAAATTGATTTATTACAGCCGAGTTTTGCGCCTGAAATTTTTTTCGTACAGCTTCTGTACCGCAGGCAGCAAAAATATTATAAGCGGTATGAAAAATACCAATTCCGTCGAAAGCTTACCGTACCGCATATAAAGCTGTGCAGTAGTTTTGCTCATTAACCCAAAATACATGAGAATCGCTGTGTTGAAAATAAGGCATATCACCGCAGAATCAACAACACGTGCAGCTATTGAAAAAATCACAAGCTTCATACCGCTTTTTTTGTACAACATTATTCCGTACAAAAGCCCCTCCAGCATAGATGTAAGGGAGAGTGGAATAAGAGGAGCCTGACCGCTTAGAATACAGCCTATCAGATCTCCAGCAATAGAAGCCAGAACCGCAGGAACAGGTCCGAATAACATACCAACAACAGCGATCGCGGTAAAATTAAAATTGATCTTGATAAAATCACCGATTTTTATGGAGCACATATCCAACAGAATAAAAATTGCGACCATAATTCCCGTAACGGTAAGACAGCGGACGTTTTTCAGCTCTGCCGCAGAGCTTTTGAAGTTTGACAGAAAGTTTTTCATAGATATTCCTCCTTAAAATTATGCTAATATGCATAATCGGGAGAAATAAAAACACTCCTGCTTATGCATTTCAGCGGGATGCGGAAAACGCATCGCAAACACGACCGAAGTCCTGTTTTTCGTCAAGGCGGCAACTCCCCGTCCGCCAAGCACTGTACGCGCATTTTCCTACTCTGTAATGCTTTATATTTAATGTTTATAAATTATGT
>CAMWVF010000268.1 GCA_947177545.1 uncultured Clostridia bacterium
GCTCGTCCTCCCGTTTTTTCTCGGCACTGAGATTTGAAATGTAATCGTCTGTTGAAATCTTTTTATAGGTATCTGCAATGCTGGCGTAAGTGTCATACATCTGCTTACACTTTTTCATCTGCTAGGAAAGACGTTCAACCTTTTTGGAAGTATCTCTCCGAAGCTTCTCAATTCGCTGCAATTCGTCGCGATTATGTATATTGCACCGTTTCGCAAGACTGCCGTACATCTTTAATTGCAGTTTTTCGCTTTCGGATAATTCCGACTTCTCCAACAAGTCAAAATATCCGCTGACCTGTTTTTCAACCGCTTCAAACCGAGATAACTTTTCCGACAACTTGTTGACCTCCTGCCTTGCATTTTCATATTCGACGGTAAGCTTTTCAATTTTGCTTTCAAGCTCTCCAAGAGAATGAATATTATCCCGATTGATAACTGCAAGCTGCGCCGACAAAGTATACACATCAAAATCATTCTGAAAGATGTAGGGCTGATTTTTAAAATACTTTCGCGGAATTTTAGCATTGCTTTTTACAAGCTCGCTGACTTGATAAATCCTTTCATAAAAAATCTTGTTCAGAGAATTAATTTTGCTTTTGGAAGAGTCGGCTTTTTCGTCAAGAGCAATTTGAATCCTCTCGCACAAAATATCCTCGGAATAAAAATCCCCCAAGGTTTTAAGACGGACAAAACGCTTTTGCTCGGGAGCTTTCACGGAAATATACTTCCCCCGCTTAACAGCAAAGCCTTGCCCCTCCAATTCGCAAATGAGGTCGTCAATATTTTTAACAGTACCCAGCAAGCTGTCAATGGCAATTTTGCTTTTCTCTTTCCAAGAAGTGCCGCGCTTTTTGTTCTCCCATTCGTTGTACTTCATTGTCATGCCCGTGCCTTTTGACTTGTCATAAGGCTGAACGCCGAAAGCAAGACATACTTTATCGGAATATTCTTTAATTCTGTCAAGGGACTTTTTGTTGGCGTAGAATTTTTGACCGTCGATACCGTAAGAATTCAAAATGAAATGATTGTGGATATGGAACTTGTCGCAATGAGTTGCAATTACTATTTGACAATTATCGCCGAAAGTTTTTCTCGCAAACGCTTTTGCAATCTTGTGAGCAAGCTCGTGAGGTATGTTGTCTTTCGGGTCAAAGGACTGAATGTAATGAATTGCTTTTACCCAACCTTTTCCCTTCAAAGGCGGAGGCTCGCTGTACTTTCGGCAGGAATAATGTTCGTAAATCATCTTCATATTGAGATAAGCGTCCTCTGCATTTGTAAGACAATTCAGCGAAGCCGTGTACAGAGTGTCCTCCGTCTTTTCGGGATTTAAAATATATGCTATGCTGCTTTTGACGTCAGCATGGATAGATAAAGATTTAATGTACGGCATAGTTCCTCCTGAATTTTCTTTAGAATTTCCAAATCGTCGGCGTAAATCGAATTGATTTCATTAGCTTTTTTAGCGATTTGATTGATGTTGTTTCCCATTATCCGCATAGCGTTTATGACTGGAGTAACGCTCTCCATATTCAAATATTTGACCTCCCCGTTGAGGGACATTCGGCGTATATATTCGCTTGTCTGCATGGAAACCTTAGCGGCAGCTTTCTCGATTTGCTTCCATTCGGACGGACTGTAAATTATTTCCTTGCGTTTAACTTCCTTGAATTTTCTCAATAAAAATTCCTCCTTTTCAAAATTAGCGGTCTTAGGCGCAGCCTAAAAATTTGGTGAGAACGTTTTGAAGATTTCAATTTCAAAACGCAGCGGTAAAGGCATATGTGCTTTACCGAGTGAAAGTATACGTATACTTTCTATGGCTTGCGAACCCGTGAAAAAACAAAAGTATACGTACACCAAAATTCACCCGATTTTTCATTCCAAGTGTTAGCGCCTAAACGTTTTTGAATTTTTCAAAAATCATATCGGTGGGTACATTGATTTTTGCAAGACAAGTTTTCAGCCTCAAAAACTTTGTCCCTACAAAATTCATTATGCTGCACTATCTATAAATTTCAGCAGAGCGGACTTGCTTATGAGGATTTTCCCACGCTTGCCCTGTCCCGTTCTTATGTAGTGTATCAATCCTTGTGCTACCCATTGCCAAACGGTATGCTCGGAAAGTCCATTGACGACCTGTGAACATTCCTTGACGGTCAGCATTTCAGGCGGCTGATTTTGAGCAGTACAAACCTGCAGCTTAGGACTTTCATCGTCCGCAACTATTGATTTTCCAAGCAGAGTGATTATCTCCGCGATAAGATTGTTCTTTTGTTTTAACGTCATTCAATATCTCCTTTGTATTTATATATTTGAAAATGCCGCGGCGATAAAAGCAATACGCAAGGCGGCGAACATTACCTACTGTTTTTATCAGCATTATCATAACTTGATTGGTTTTTATCTCCAATTCCATTAGGATCATAAACAATGTTTAGAACCTTTCAGCATTAGGTAGGTACTCTCTGTAAAAATTCATTTAGAATAATTACTTGTTTACAATTATGTCATTGATTTTGATTTTGCAATGTGTTATACTGATATATAAGGACATAAAAATACCTTATATAATACATATCGTTCATTATAATGGATTATTTAGACTTTTTGATAAATTTACAAATAATTTCATTACATTGCACAAAAACGAAAGGGAGAATTGTTATGTTTTACAACGGATTTATGGAGATTTGCAGAGAGTATGGAGAAAAGCCTACTCCCGTTCTGAAAAAACTTGACATCAGCCCCGGAAACTTAAAGCGCTGGGAGGGCGGAGCTTCTATCACATCAGATACATTAGAGAAGATTGCTAACTACTTCGGTGTGCCTGTGGACTATTTCTTTCTCAAAGATGAGGAAAAAGTGTTTACGGAAGTTCAGCAAAGTGAAATGGCAATTAAGGACGACAAGAACAGTATTCGTCAGATTTACAATATTGCGCGTATCCACCCAGACTATATTGCAAGCGTTCTAAGCGGTCGGGAGCTTACCGAAAGCGAACTTGATAGAGTTGCAAACTATCTGCGCTGTAAAAAGGTTTATTTACTCAATCGGAATATTTCAGAGGACACTAACAATGTTTGCAAAAAATCCGAGACGGATTCCTCTGCCTGCCTTTCGGACAAGGAACTTGTTATTGATATTCTTTCAAGAATTCCAGCTAATGAGGATTACAAATACTTGCAAGTTATGATTTCAAGGATAATTGCTGAGAACCTCAAACGCAACGGAATTTACCAAGAGGATTTGATTGCCTGCGGTATGGCGCAGAAGAAAGTTAC
>CAMWVF010000269.1 GCA_947177545.1 uncultured Clostridia bacterium
GCTTTGACGGCAGCGACCTTTACGGGGAAGTTGCTAAAATTTCCCTGATAAGCTTTGTACGTCCCGAAATGAAATTTGACAGCGTTGATGAACTGAAAACTCAAATTGCAAAGGACACACAGGCTGTACTGGAAATTCCCGACATAAAATACCAAAGCGTAAAAGACCAGTGCGCGGGAAAATAATTATGGAAGATAAAAATTTATTACTGCAAAATATTGACAATCTGCACACTACCGAAATGGGCGGGGACAGGATAAGGAAAAACCTTGGTCTTGACAGTACCGACCGTGACGGCGCGGTGGAGTTTTGCAGGAAGATAATACTTGATAAAAATTGCAGAATCTACAGAAATGGTAAAAATTGGTTCTGTGAGGGCTGCGGCGTAAAAATAACCGTAAACTCACGCAGCCTTACAATTATTACCGCCCATAAAATCAGGAGGACTGAAAAATGAACACAGAAAATATCAGAACACGTTTTGCGCCAAGCCCAACGGGTTTCATGCACATAGGCAACCTGCGGACGGCGTTGTACACCTATATCATTGCTAAAAAATACGGCGGCAAGTTTATCCTCCGTATTGAAGATACAGACCAAGGTCGTTACGTTGAGGGCGCGACTGACGTTATTTACAACACTCTCCGTTCCTGCGGGCTTAACTGGGACGAGGGTCCCGACATAGGCGGTCCCGTCGGTCCATACATTCAGTCGGAGCGTATGGGCATTTTTAAGGAATACGCCGAAAAGCTTGTGGAAACAGGTCACGCTTACTACTGCTTCTGCACAAAGGAGCGTATGGACAAGGTTCACGAGGAGCAGCAGGCAAAGGGAATTACCCCAACATACGACCGCCACTGCCGTGACCTGCCCAAGGAAGAGGTGGACAGGCTTCTTGCCGAGGGTACGCCTTATGTTATCCGTCAGAAAGTCCCGCTGGAGGGTACGACCACTTTCCACGACGAGCTTTACGGCGACATAACCGTCCCCAATGCAGACCTTGACGACCAAATCTTGTTAAAGGCTGACGGTATGCCTACCTACAATTTCGCAAACGTTGTGGACGACCATTTAATGGAAATTACCCACGTTGTCCGCGGCAACGAGTACCTTTCCTCCGCACCTAAGTACAATCTTCTGTACGAGGCTTTCGGCTGGGAAGTCCCCACATATATCCATGTTGAGCATATCATGAGGGACGCGACACACAAGCTTTCAAAGCGTGACGGAGACGCATATTTTGGGGACTTTACCGAAAAGGGTTACTACATTCCCGCTATACTGAATTATATCGCTTTGCTGGGCTGGGCGCCTAAAGGCGAACAGGAAATTTTTACCTTAGACGAACTTGTTAATGAGTTTGACATCAGCGGCATTTCAAAGTCCCCTGCAATTTTCGACTCTGTTAAAATGACGGCTATAAATGCGGAATGGCTGCGGAGAATTTCTCACGAGGAATTCAAGGAGCTTGCATTGCCCTACATCAGACAGACCTGCAAACGTGAGGATATTGACCTTGACGTGCTTGTAAAGGTCTTGCAGCCCCGCACCGAGCTGCTTTCCGACATTCCCGAAAAGGTGGACTTTATCGACGAGCTTCGTGAATACAGCAACGACCTGTTCTTCAACAAGAAAATGAAAACCAACGCTGAGACCGCTCTGCCTGCACTTCAGGCGGTTCTGCCGATACTGGAGAATATTTCCGAAAGCGACTGGACAGAGGAAAATATTCACTCCGCTGTTTTTGCGGAAATTGAAAAGCTTGGCGTTAAAAACGGCTGGGTACTTCTTCCTATGCGTGCCGCGCTTTCCGGCAAGGCTATGACTCCAGGCGGCGGAATTGAGCTTGCGGCAATACTTGGCAAACCCGACAGTATTGCACGTATCAAAAAGGCTTTGGAGCAATTGTCATAATTGCCAATTTTAATCGCAGAAATTTTAATTACAGTAATTTTAATTACACTATCACAAGATGTACACATTAAACTGATAAAATATGGTACGGTAAAATTTTTAAATCCAAAAAGGTGGTTTATTACATGATAGAAGTTCAGAACCTTACCAAGCAGTACGGCTCAAAAAAAGCTGTGGACGACCTTTCCTTTACCATTCAGGACGGGGAGATATTAGGCTTTTTGGGACCGAACGGCGCAGGTAAATCCACAACAATGAATATGCTGACAGGCTACATCTCCTCGACCTCGGGAAAAGCCCTTATAAACGGCATTGACATTCTTGACGACCCTATCGCCGCCAAGAAAAACATAGGATATCTGCCCGAGATACCTCCGCTGTATCTTGACATGACAGTTAAGGATTACCTTAATTTCATATACGACCTGAAAAAGTGCAAGTTGCCTCGAAAGTCCCATTTGGAGGACGTTTGCAGCCTTGTTATGATAAACGATGTTTACAACAGGATTATAAGAAACCTTTCAAAGGGCTACAAGCAGCGTGTGGGTCTTGCGCAGGCGCTTATCGGAAATCCCCCGATCCTTATTCTGGACGAGCCTACAGTCGGTCTTGACCCTAAACAGATAATTGAAATTCGTACTCTTATTAAAAAGCTGGGCAAGAAGCATACGGTAATTCTTTCCTCACACATTCTGCCTGAAATTCAGGCTGTCTGTGACAGGATAATTATTATCAACGGCGGAAAAATTGCTGCGGACGACACCACGGAAAATCTTACCAAAAACATCTCCACCGACCACAGAGTTATTGCAAGGATAGACGGTCCACGTGAGGAAGTCCTTAAAATGATAAAGGGAATCAACGGCGTGATAAGCGTTGTGGCGGATATGGAGCGTGAAAAGGGTATTTTTGATTACGAGATAGAAGCCCGCGAGAACACGGATATCCGCCGCGAGCTTTTCAAGAGAGTTGCCGCAAGAAACTGGGTAATTCTGGGGCTGAAAACCTCCGAGATGACCCTTGAGGATATCTTCCTGAAAATTACAATGGGAGACAACGTTGTTATAAAAACGAAAAAGGCAGAGGATTCCAAGACCGAAGAAAATCCCGTGAAAACGAGTACAGACGAAGCTTCAGAAGATACTGCCGAAAAAGATGATTCCAAGGAGGATAAAGAATAATGGGCGCAATTTTCAGACGTGAGCTGAAAGCTTATTTCACCTCACCTATCGCATACATTTTTATTGCGGTTTTTTACATTTACACATCAACGTTTTTCGCGAGCTATAATCTTTATTACGGCACAACGGATATGTCCACCTCATTCACAAGCGCGTTCACTATCATAATGA
>CAMWVF010000270.1 GCA_947177545.1 uncultured Clostridia bacterium
GGTTCTCGTCAGGACGCTGCGTTATGAAATATTTTTCAAACATCTTACCGAAGTTCATGTATTCTTTATCAAGCTCAGAAAGCTCGTCTTCGCCGATTACCGAGGAAAGAGCCCGAGCATCCATAACCTTTGCGTAGCAGGCAAAAAGCTGGTTGGCAACGTCCGAATGGTCTGCACGGGTATACCCCTCGCCTATTCCGTCCTTCATAAGACGGGAAAGGGACGGCAGCACCGATATAGGCGGGTAAACGCCCGTCTGGTCGAGACTTCTGTCGAGAACTATCTGTCCTTCTGTAATATATCCCGTAAGGTCGGGTACAGGGTGCGTGATATCGTCGTTAGGCATGGTAAGAATTGGTATCTGTGTAACCGAACCGTCTGAACCGTTTATAACGCCCGCTCTCTCGTACAAAGAAGCAAGGTCGGAGTACAGATATCCGGGATAACCTTTACGTGCAGGAATTTCTCCCTTTGAGGAGGATATCTCACGTACAGCCTCCGCATAGGAGGTCATATCGGTAAGGATAACAAGAATGTGCATATTCTTTTCAAATGCAAGATATTCCGCAACGGTAAGTGCGCACCTCGGTGTAAGGATACGCTCGATTATAGGGTCGTTTGAAAGGTTTAGGAACATAGCAACTCTCTGGAGAACGCCGCTTTCCTCAAAGCTTCTTCTGAAATAGTCGGCAACGTCGTTCTTTACACCCATTGCCGCAAAAACGATAGCAAATTCCTGTCCGCTCTCCTCAGCAATTTTTGCCTGACGGACTATCTGTACCGCAAGCTTGTTGTGTGAAAGTCCCGAACCCGAAAATATGGGCAGCTTCTGACCTCTGATAAGGGTCATAAGTGCGTCTATTGAGGAAATACCAGTGTGGATATAGTTCCTCGGATAGGAACGTGAAACAGGGTTAAGAGGCTTGCCGTTTATGTCCGCGGACTTCTCTGCGAAAATCTCACCGAGACCGTCAATAGGTCTGCCTGCGCCGTTAAAGACACGTCCCAGAACCTCCGCCGACAAAGGCATTTCCATAGGCTTACCAAGAAAGCGTGTCTTTGTATTTTTCAGTGACAGGCTTTTCGTACCCTCAAAAACCTGCAAAACAGCCTTTTTACCCGCTATCTCAACGATGCGTCCCGTTCTAACGGTACCATCCTCAAGGCGCATTTCCACCACTTCGTCGTATGACACACCGTCAACGTCGTCCAAGACGACAAGAGGTCCGTTTATTTCGCTTAATCCAACATATTGTAAACTCATTTTCAGACCTCCGTTTTAAGTTTTTTGAGCTGCTGCTCTATCTCAACTTCAAGCTCTCTGAAAAGCTCGGGTTTGTCGTTGGGGATATCGTACTTCATCTTCACGACCTTTTCAAAAAGTCCCGTACCGATAAGAGTGCTTACAGGCACACCGAGAGCGACCACCTGCTTGCAGTTATTGTAAAGCGTGAGGATAGTACCCATCATGCGGAACTGCTTGCCAAGAGGCACATAGGTATCGTCCTTGTGGTAAGCGTTCTGCTGCAAAAATCCTACTCTGATGATCCTTGCAATTTCGATAACAAGCTTTTGGTCTTCGGGAAGAACGTCCGAACCGATAAGCTTAACTATCTCCATAAGCTTGTTTTCTTCAAGAAGAAGATTGGAAATCTGCTGGCGATACTTCATAAAATCAAGGCTGACATTTTCGTCATAGTAAGCCGTAAGGTCGTCAATGTACTCCGAATAACTGTCGTTCCAATTTATAGCGGGGTAATGACGTGCATAAGCAAGAGACTTGTCAAGCGCCCAAAAGCAACGTACAAAACGCTTTGTGTTCTGGGTAACAGGCTCTGAGAAGTCCGAGCCTTGGGGGGAAACCGCGCCGATAATAGATACCGAGCCTTCGCTGCCGTTTAGATTCTGTACATATCCCGCTCTCTCGTAGAATTCGGAAATTCTCGAGGGCAAATATGCGGGGAAACCCTCTTCTGCAGGCATTTCTTCAAGACGTCCGCTTATCTCACGGAGAGCCTCCGCCCAACGTGATGTGGAGTCCGCCATAATCGCAATGTGGTAGCCCATGTCGCGGTAATATTCCGCAAGAGTGATACCTGTGTAAATGGAAGCCTCACGAGCCGCAACAGGCATATTTGAAGTGTTCGCAATAAGCACCGTTCTGTCGGTAAGAGCCTTTCCCGTCCTCGGGTCAACAAGCTCCGAGAATTCCTCCAGAACCTGTGTCATTTCGTTTCCGCGCTCGCCGCAGCCAATATAGACGATAATGTCCGCGTCGCACCATTTTGCAAGCTGGTGCTGGGTCATGGTCTTGCCTGTGCCGAAGCCGCCTGGGACAGCCGCTGTTCCGCCCTTTGCAATTGGGAGGATAGTGTCGATTATACGCTGACCGGTTATAAGAGGCTTGCTGATAGGCAGACGTTCCTTAAAGGGTCTGCTCTGCTTGATAGGCCACTTGTGACAAAGACTAAGGTCTATAATTTCACCCTTTTCATTTTTTATCTGCACTACCTTGTCGTTTATGGTGTACTTTCCGTCGGCAGCTGTCCAGACTACCTCGCCGCTTAAATTTGGGTGAACCATACAGCGGTGCTCAATAACGGGAGTTTCGGGACAGGTCGCATAAATATCGCCGCCCGTAAGCATATCACCGACCTTTACCTTAACGGTAACATCATACTTTTTGGTCGCATCGAGAGCGGAAACGTTCGCGCCCTCGGCAATGAACGCACCGCTCAAAGCTTCAAGCTGTCTGAGTGGACGTTCGATTCCGTCAAAAATATTTGAAAGTATTCCGGGTCCCAGTACTGCCGACATTGGCATACCGCTGCCCGCAACGGGTTCGCCGGGCTTAAGCCCTGTGGTGGACTCGTACACTTGAATGGTAGTTTCCTCCGAGGTTATACCGATAACCTCGCCTATGAGACGCTTTGTGCCCACATATACCATTTCAAGCATTGAGAAATCCTTTGTATCACGAACCTTTACAACAGGACCGTTTATTGAAAAAATTGTATTCAAGGCTATACCTCCTGTAACAGACCTCCGCCTGTGTTATTGGGAAAAAGCATTGCTGTTTGCAAAGGAACGCTTCTGCTCCTCGACAGCCAGATCAAAGGTTTTGTCTGATATAGTCCCCTTTTCCCTGTTGTAGACCGAAAGACCGCCCAGTCTTATTTTTTCGTCGGGAGAAAAGGTAACGTTATCCGAACGTATCGCCTTTTTCAATGTATCGGCATATTTCATAT
>CAMWVF010000271.1 GCA_947177545.1 uncultured Clostridia bacterium
GGTGTAGCACAAGTGGTCGCAAAAAAAGATAAAAATAAAATTCATCCCAAAATAAAAATTGGGCAAGCCGATAATGGCTTGCCCGTAAGTGTTTTCCTTAATTTTTAAAATATCGCCTCCTAAAAAATTGAACCATAGCAAACGCTATGGTTCGGGATAGTTTTCAAGAATCATGTTAATCACTTTGCAAAGAATTGCTGCAGCGGAAGCAATTGCTATGCTTACGAGTTTTTCGATAGCTGCGTCGGAAAATGTGTTACCCGCAGGAACACTCGCCGAATATGCCGATGATCCTTTCAAGAAAATGCTTGATTGCCAATAAAATTTCTCTGAACATATATTGTACCTCCTGTTTTTATTGAAGCTTTGCTTCTTATTATAATAATATATAATTGAAAAACTAAATAAATCTTTATTTTCCTCTTGACAATCCCATTTTTTATGATATAATAAGCAGTAACAGAAATAACGGAGGTAATATAATGAACATTGCTGCTTATTGCCGTGTTTCAACAGATAAAGAGGATCAGCTTAACAGCCTTGAGGCACAGAAAAGTTTTTTTACGGAATATACCCAAAACAGCGGGCATAACCTTGTTAAGCTTTATGCGGACGAGGGCATTTCCGGTACCAAGATCAAAAACCGTACTGAATTTCAAAGGCTTATGCGGGACGCTCAAAAAGGTTTGTTTGAAATGGTAGTTGTTAAGGATATTTCTCGATTTGCGAGAAATACCGTCGATTTTCTCCAAAGCATACGTAGGCTCAAATCGCTGAATATAGAAACAGTCTTTCTTACCGCAAATCAAACTGTCCTTGGAAATTCCGAGTTTATTCTTACAATTTTCGGTGCACTTGCTCAAGAGGAATCCTCCAATACTTCCAAGCGTATAAAGTTCGGAAAGAAAATCAATGCTGAAAAAGGACGTGTTCCAAATCTTGTTTTTGGATATGATAAAATACCGGGAGACTATTTTAATCTCAAAATAAATGAATCCGAAGCGGAAACAGTACGCAAAATTTTTGAGATGTACACCACCGAGGAGCTGGGAGCTGCACGTATCGCCAACACCTTGAACAATTGCGGCATAAAAACAAAGCGTGGCTTTGATTGGACTCAAAATTCTGTTGCACGAATTTTAACCAACGAAATTTACATAGGAAAAATCGTCAACGGCAGAGAAGAGGTCGAGGATTTTCTCACAAGCAAGCGGCGTAAGAGGGACGAAACCGAGTGGTATATTACGGAACGTCCCGAGTTGAAGATTATTGACAATGACACATTTTATCTTGCCAAATCAATTATGGACAAGCGTAAAAACGCTTTCTCCGCAAATCATGAACGGAGCAGCAGCAAACACCTTTTCAGCACTCTCATTAAGTGCAGCGAGTGCGGTCATTCTTTCCGCAGGTCTATGTATAAAGGTAACGCTCGCTGGGTTTGCAGCGTCCGAAATGTAAACGGCAAGTCTGCTTGCGAAAATGCCATTGTCTTGGAAGAGAATACTCTTATTGAGAAGCTCCGCGAATATTTTTCCGAAATAATGAAAAATAAGGACACGATGATAAAAAATATTGCCGCCGAATTTGAGCGGGTCTATAAAAATAAAAACGATAACGAGGAACAGAACGACAAGCTTAATGAGCATAAGGCTTCTCTTGAAAAAAAGCGACAGAAATATATGGATATGTATGTGGACGAAATTATCAGCCGCTCCGAGCTTAACGAAAAAGTCAAGGTTATTGACACGGAGCTTGAAAAGATAAAAAACGAGCTTTTGATTACCGAATATAATTTGAGCAGGGGCGATATGCTTGAAACTGTGCTGAAAAAGACCTTTGACGGTATAGGCGGTGTGGCTGACATTTCGGCAATGACTAACGCAGATATGAAGCAGATCATCAACAGGATAGAGGTTGACAAGGACGGAAATATTGACATTTACCTTAATCTTTTCGGAGAAATCGGTATTGACGAATTATTTCTAATTTGCGACAACCATACATAAAGACATAACCGAAAAGCTTCCCGTGGTCTGCCCGCAGATGTACCCCGCTGTTAAGGAAATTCTGGAGATAAACAAACAGGAACGGCACATTCGGGGCGGCATGGCTACAAAGCACAAATATGAGGAACAACATAACAAAGAATATTAACATATGAATACAAAAAAATCCGCATACTGCGCAAAGCTCAGTATGCGGATAATTTTTTTCACAGAAAATCAGTCCTGCTTTTCGGAATTCAGCACTAGATTTTCACCGTTATAATCAACTTTAAGAACCGAGTAGGGTTCAATATCCCCGCCGATTATGGTGCGGGCTATCATGGTCTCAAGTCTTCGCTGAATAAACCGTTTCAGCGGACGTGCTCCGTATATCGGGTCATAGCCCTCCTTAACAATGTAGTCCTTTGCAGCGTCTGTAACGGAAACGTCAAGCTGCCTGCCCTTCAGACGGTTTCGCAGGTCGCCCAGCATAAGATCGATAATGGGGTAAATTTCCTTTTTCGTCAGCGGCTTGTAGAACACTATCTCGTCCAGACGGTTCAGAAATTCGGGACGGAAATGTCCCTTTAAAACACGGTTTACCTGCTCTCTTGCCTCGTCGGAAATCACGCCGTTTTCGTCAATTCCGTCAAGAATGTAGTCCGAACCCAGATTGGACGTGAGGATTATTATGGTGTTCTTAAAATCCACCGTCCTGCCTTGGGAGTCGGTAACACGTCCGTCGTCGAGAATTTGAAGCAGGATATTGAACACGTCTGGGTGCGCCTTTTCCACCTCATCGAAAAGAATTACGGCATAAGGCTTGCGGCGGACTGCCTCGGTGAGCTGACCGCCCTCCTCATAACCTACATATCCCGGAGGCGCTCCTATAAGTCGGCTGACGCTGTGTTTCTCCATATATTCGGTCATGTCAATGCGGACGATATTGTGCTCATCATCAAAAAGAGACTGGGCAAGAGCCTTTGCAAGCTCGGTCTTGCCCACTCCTGTGGGACCCATAAAAAGGAACGAACCAATGGGACGGTTAGGGTCTTGAATTCCAGCACGGGAACGGAGTATCGCCTCGCTGACCTTTTGGACAGCCTCGTCCTGACCGATAACACGCTTGTGAAGAATTTCCTCCAAATTCAGCAGCTTTTCACGTTCGCCCTCCATAAGCTTTGAGACAGGTATGCCCGTCCACCTGCCGACAATTCGGGCTATCTCCTCCTCCGTGACCTTGTCCCTAAGC
>CAMWVF010000272.1 GCA_947177545.1 uncultured Clostridia bacterium
CAGATACACATTGTCGGCGAGTACGCGCATTTGATGACCAAAAATTACGAAACCGCCTTGCAGTTTGTGAACGATTATTTTCAGATCGACCACAAGCGGTTTATAAATAAATATTTTGCGGGGGGACGTGCCGATGAAATCGAGCGGAATATTACTCCAGCAAAATACGATAAGCTTTTTACATCGCTTTCGCCTAAACAGCTTGAAATTATAAACGATAATTCGTCACAATATATTGTTGTGGCGGCGGGTCCCGGAAGCGGAAAAACACGGGTTCTTGTACACAAGCTGGCGGCTCTTTTGCTTTTGGAGGACGTCAAACACGAGCAGCTTTTAATGCTGACTTTCTCCCGTGCGGCGGCAACGGAATTTAAAAAACGTCTATATGAGCTTATCGGAAATGCGGCGGCATTTGTGGAGATAAAAACGTTTCACTCCTACTGCTTTGATTTGCTGGTGACGATAGGCAGTCTTGAAAATGCACAGAATGTTGTCTGCGAAGCTGCACAGATGATACGGGACGGCGAGGTGGAGCTTGGCAGAATTACAAAAAACGTAGTTGTAATAGATGAAGCCCAGGATATGGACGGCGATGAATTTGCGCTTATTGAGGCTCTTATGGAGCGCAACGATGATATGAAAGTAATTGCCGTTGGCGATGACGACCAGAATATTTACGGTTTTCGCGGTTCGGATTCAAAATATATGCGTTCTTTTATAACCGAAAATGGCGCAGCAAAATATGAGCTTGCAGAAAATTACCGAAGCTGCAAAAGCATTGTATCGCTTGCAAACGCATTTGCGGAAACCATTACGGACAGGATGAAAATTGCTCCGATAACCTCGGTAAATGAAAAAGAGGGCGAATTGCAGCTTATTCGGCACAAAAGCCGCTGGCTCGACGAGGCTGTTGTGAACAGCGTTATTTCCTCATACGACGGCACCGGTACGGCGTGTGTGCTTACGTCAACAAATGAGGAGGCTTTGCGTGTTGCGGGACTTTTGCGGAAAAAGGGGCTGAAATCAAAGCTTATTCAAAGCAATGACGGTTTTGACATTTACAACATTGCAGAAATTCGTTATCTCATTAAAAAGATCGAGGCGGGATTGTCCTCTCCCGTGATAGACGGCAAGCTTTGGAATGCGGCAAAAAATGATTTGTGTGAACGATATTCAAAGAGTGAGTGTCTGCCTCTTTGTCTTGATCTGTTAGAGGACTTTGAAAAATCTGTCCAAAGAAAATATAAGACCGATTTAGATTTGTTTATTCACGAATCAAAGCTTGAGGACTTTTATCGCAGCGAAAAGGGTACAATACTTGTTTCCACGATACATAAATCAAAGGGCAGAGAATTCGACAGCGTTTATATGCTTTTAAACAACGTTTCCGTCAATACAGACGAGGACCGGCGTAAAATTTACGTTGGAATTACCCGTGCAAAATCAAATTTATACATTCATTACAACAATAATATTTTTGACTATTTTGAAATTCCGCACGTTCAAAAATTTTCGGACAATAATATTTATCCCATGCCTGCAGAAATTACTGTTCAGCTTACTCACCGTGATGTTTTCCTCGGATTTTTTTATGGTAAAAAGGAATTGATCTTAAACCTAATAAGCGGTATGGGACTTGCTCCGACGGCAAATGGTATGAGTATAAAAACTTCTAATGGGACAGTTGAAATTTTGCGCTATTCAAAAGGATTTTCCGATAAAATGAAAAATTTATCTCAAAGAGGATATGTGCCTGTTATGGGGAAAATACGCTTTATTACTGCGTGGAAAAATAAAGATACTAATGAGGAATACGCTGTGATATTGCCGGAAATTTGTTTCAGAAAAAAATAAATTTCATACTGCTGGGTTATGATTATGTTTCCGACATTGATTCTTTGATTTCCGCAACCGAGTAAATAACCAATTTTCTCGTTATTTTGTCGGAATGTAACGGGACTTTCATTCTTTTGTTATAATATGTCATGATAGCGTCGGCATAGCCCGACGTGCCGTTGCGTCGTTCAGCGGCAGCCCGTGAAATTTCCCTTACAGAAACTTTTCCCAATTTGCTTTTAAACAATTCATCATTTAGATTTTTTTCAAATTCCGATACGATAAGTGCAACTGCCTTTAACATATTTGCGCTGAAGGCTTCCCGTTCGCCCTCCCAAGTTCCTATACAAAGATTGAGAGTCCTTTGTAA
Organism: uncultured Clostridia bacterium; assembly: GCA_947177545.1. GTDB lineage: Bacteria > Bacillota > Clostridia > Oscillospirales > Ruminococcaceae > RGIG8773. Next base: position 2,207 of record CAMWVF010000272.1, read on the forward strand.
ATTAGGCAGACCGTATTTATTATATATAAATTCAAGCGCTGCCACGGCGCATATTCCTCCGGTACACGGCTTGGAGCTTATAAACATTCCATATGATTCGACCAGATCTTTTATTATTAACTGACGGTCGTTTCCAGCTTCAACATTAGCCATAAATGTATCATATGGTGCAAGCGGTCTTGTATATTTAAGCTGATTTGCAAAGATATCAGCTTCTGCTTCATAATACAAATCGTCATAAACCATGCACCATACGGGAGTGTCCCTTGAACCCGATACAAGCGCGACTATTTCGATTGTGTGCTGACCGTTAAATACGTAATTAACGCCGTTTCTGCGGCTTACCTTGACGGGATTTATTTGGTATAAATTAAAATCCTTTGCAGCTTTTTCCACGTGTTTGAACGATAAATTGCGCTGATATTCCTGATTGGATACAAGATTTTTTATCGGTATTTGCTCAAATGTAACGTTGGGAACGTATTGGCTGAAATCATTCATTTTTATTTTCCTCCATTAATTTTAAAATATTTTCCACAGCATTATCAAGCTCTTTAAGAGTCGATATTAGCTGTATTTTAATATTATTTGTTGCCTTTTCAAAATTTCCGGAATTTTTTACACGTTCGATCGAACCTATCCATGACGGAATTGTAAGCGTTAGTCCGGCTAAATCGGCGTCGGGATCATAATCGGGCATTATTTTGATTTGTGCTGGAGCTGTTTTATCTTCAATCTTATATTTCGAAGATTTCCTGCAATATTTATGTACTTCTGATAGTTGTTTAAACATTTTATCATACGGCACGGAAATTTTTTCGGTCAAAATATCGTTGATATAATCTGTATAATTATCTGCCAATTCATCAATTGTCCGTGAAAGCATGGAATATTTCCATATGGTAGATGTATGTTTATTATAGTCTGCTGCAATTTTTTCAATGATCTTACTTCCTGATATTCCTTTTTCAATACCAAGACTTCTTTGAGCTTCAAAAAGCTTGCCAATAAGATATGCT
>CAMWVF010000273.1 GCA_947177545.1 uncultured Clostridia bacterium
CGTTGTATTGCTGGAACAATGGAAAACGAGATATTAAGTAATATACAATTTGATATGTTTAAAGATACAAACCCCTTTTCATTCTATGGTAATGAATTTTATAGAAAAAAAGATTATAAAAATAAATCTTACAGAAACGAACTTCTAGAACAATACGCAATAATTTTAGCAAATTTAACATTAAGTACAGATATGTTTAACGAAAGGATAAAAATTTACTATAAAATAAGGAATTACACGTCCAATAATTTCATATGTTCAAATTTTGCTAATACATATGTTTCAAACTTAGTGTTCATATTGCATAAAAAGTGTGAACATGCAGATGCAATATTAGAAATTTCAAGGAACATAATAAAAAATGAAATTTTATATTTTTTTTATGGAGCTAAAGTCGTTGAATCGTATGCTTTATCGTTTTTAATTGCAGTTATTAAAATGTCGGAATTTACTCGAATACTCGAAATTGCCGATCAAGTGAAATCGGAAATTATTTTTAAGTTTCCTACTCCTAGTATAATGAATACATATGCATCGATTCTTATTAGTGCAGGTATTGTGGTTTCTAATATGAAAGATTTGCTAGTAATTACAGATAAAATGGATAAGGAAGTACTTATTAATTATTGTAATGATGAAATTGCAACAAATTATACAAGTGTGCTTGCCTATACAACACACAAAATAGAGGGAGTTAATAATTTATTAATTATAGCTAAAAAAGTAAATGATGTACTTAAAATGTATAAGTTTGAAAGCGCTAATTTGAAGTGCGATGTTGCGTATGAGTATGCCTGTATTCTTAAATATATACTTAAGCTTGACCCTCAAAACGAACAAATTGCAAATGAATCTAAAAATATTATTGAAGAATATAATATATCTTTTGATGATGTACCTGATATTTCAGATTTAAAAGAGTATGATTTTTAAACTGTGTAAATATCAAAAAGTATCACAACCAATATGGCATAACAGTGTGAACAAAAAATAAATCATAACCATTTAGAATAATTTAATTTTAATATAATAAACAATTATAGTCTCCTAAAATTACTTATTGTTTTTGCAATAATTATTTAAAATTTAATACCGTATTTGTATTGTTTACGAGAGTACTATATCATATGATTGTAACCAGATTTTTATAGTTCGTTTTTTCAAAACTATCCATATTTTCAAAAACGGGTATATAATGAAATTACCGTTAAGTGCGGTTGCCGACCCCGTTGCTGATTATTGTCAGATAGTCCGCAAAAGCTTTACGCAGTATGCCCGAGAAAACATAAATCGCACCTGTTGGCGAGCTTATGAAGCTGATGGCGGAGCAAAATACTGCAATCGGTGCGGTATGGAGCAGAAGCCGAAAGCCGAGTGATCTCAAAGGCAGGAACGGTTTGTGAATTCAAAGCGTATTGCTGTAAGCCAAGCGAATTATCAAAGAAAGCCCTGCGAATCGGTCGCGGGGCTTTCATTTTTATATAAAAGGAAACCCTGCGGCAAGGAGCTAAGGCAGGGCTCTTTGCCGCAGGTCAAATATAAGGGGGTAGGGTAAAATAATAAGATGAGTTGTATCAACACGATACTTAAAAAATGCTACTCATGAAGCGGTTTTATTATATCACAAATATCTCGTAAAACAAAAATGCCCGCAGCGAATGGAGGGAGAGTGAAAAACTCCATGCCGCGGGAGGTTTGACCTAATGGTTTCATAATCTATACTTAAAGTTACATCAAAGAACTGATATTAGTATAGCATAAATATTTTAAAAACAAAAATTATTCGTCATTTTCCATAGCTTTGTCAAGTAATTCGCATATCAATCCGTTGAGACTCCTGCCGTGCTTTTCGGCAAAGGCTTTGTATTCACCTTTTTTACCCTTTGGTACTCTGATTTGAATGCTTTCGGTTTTTTCAGTCAGATATTTTATACTTGCTTTCTTTTGGGCTTCGCTGTATTCTGCTCCCATGACATCAGCTCCTTTCTTTATCTATTATAGCACAAAATATATATGCTTGCTATATACAAACTGCACAAGATTATCGCCGAAACTTTGGTTATAATACCACTTGTATATAGCAAGCATATATGATATAATATAATTACAGTAAAGGAAAGGGGGTGGTTACCTTGATAGATAAAATAAAAGAGCTTGAAAAGTTGGTCGCACAACTTAACAAGCTCCTGCTTAAAGTAATTGAACTGCTCGGGACGATTACTTTAACAGCCCTGGCAATCAAATCACTCATAGAGTTGATTTAAGCCAGATGGAAACCAAATCGGGGGGAAACCCCCGAGACGGTTCCTTTAAATAAATTATAGCACAAGGAAATGGAGGTGTCAAGAGCTTGAAAGAAATATTTAAGCTTGCAGTCCGCACACTTACTTTGCTGCTCCTGCTTGCGGTGCTGGTGTTCGGCGCATACGGCGCAGTACAGCTTATATTCGCATGAACCTAAGAGGCGGCTTGCTCGCTGTCGGGTGAGCCGCTGATAATTATATAAATGGAGGAAATGAACATGAGTGCAACAAAGTTTATGTTTGAGGAACTGATAAGCGATACTGCAAAGGTAGGCAAAATAGATGAAGGTGTTTTATTCACGGCTTACGGTCAGATGTCCGATATGGGACTGCTGGATAATATCACCAATGGCACCGAGCTGAAGACTGCTCTTGTGCAGTTTACTCTTACTGGTAAGTAATAGGCTTTACTGCTGGTCTTTTGAGCCTTAATCAAGACCAGAACCAACGGATAGTGTCTTATAGCAGGTTTTGGGAACGCTTTTAGTGCGAAAGCGCCGCCGCATATCGGGTTTACGCTGTTTCTTTTGCGGCTTACAAATCAGTAGGAAACAACGACAGGCTGCCCTTGGAGCTGTGACAGTCCTGCGCATATGCAATAGCTCTCTATCCGTGTATTTCTTTCTGCAGATTTGAGATAATTTTGATATGCCTTAGAACAAACAGAAACGGCATTTTAAGCGACTTTAACCATCACAGCGGGAATTACTCATTTGAAGTGCAAACTCGCCATATGCGCCGATTTTGATGTGTTTCCGTGTACATATGATTTACTATCGCCGAGCGGGTTGTATTTTGCGCCGTTCGGCGTTTTTCTTTTCTCCGTTTATGCTATTGGGTTCCTTCCTCCAGGCTGCAAGCATAACGCCCAAATCCCGTAATTATCATGTTTAAAGT
>CAMWVF010000274.1 GCA_947177545.1 uncultured Clostridia bacterium
GCTTCAATGGGTATCTACATCTTCACATGGAGCAAGCTGAAGCAGTACCTTATCGACAACGAGAACAACCCCGATGAGGACAAGGACTTCGGTAAGGCAATTATCCCCAATATGCTTAAAGCAAATGAGAAAATGGTTGCATACACATTTGACGGCTACTGGAAGGACGTTGGTACGCTCGACTCCCTTTGGGAAGCAAATATGGACTTGCTCAATCCAAATATCCCAATAGACCTTTACGATCCCGACTGGAAGATGTACTCCAGAAATCCCATTATGCCTCCGCAGTATATCGGCGCGGACGCTGTTATCGAAAACTCAATGGTAACGGACGGCTGTATTGTAAACGGCACAGTTGATTTCTCTATTCTGTACGAGGGAGTTACAGTCGAGGCAGGAGCTACCGTTACCGATTCCATAATCATGCCGGGTTCGGTCATCAAATCCGGAGCTATAGTTGAATATGCCATAGTCGGCGAAAACTGCACAGTTGAAGCGGGTGCACAGATAGGCGCACGTCCCGAGACCGTCGAGAACAGAGACGACTGGGGAATAGCTGTTGTGGGACACAACATTACCATATCCGAAAATGCAAAGGTTCTTCCGAAGCAGATAATTTCGGAAAATATGTAAGGAGGAACTGATTATGAGCAGTAACAGAAAAGTATTAGGTTTGATTTTTTCAAATATGCATGACGGCACTATCCCCGACCTTACCAAGGAAAGAACTATGGGCTCCGTCCTTTTCGGCGGACGCTACCGTCTTATCGACTTTCCGCTCTCCAATATGGTGAACAGCGGCGTTGACGAGGTGGGCGTTATTACAAAGTCCAACTATCAGTCTCTGCTTGACCACCTTGGCAGCGGACGTGAGTGGGATCTTGCAAGAAAGATCGGCGGACTTCACCTGCTGCCTCCTTTCAGCCACGTCCAGAGCGGTATGTACAGAGGCAGACTTGAAGCTCTCTACGGAGTTTGGGACTTTATAAAGACCTCTGACGCTGACTATGTTGTGCTTTCCGACTGCGACGTTGTTGCAAATATAGATTTTGCAAAGGTTGTTGAGTCACACATTGAAACAGGTGCAGACATCACAGCGGTATACGCTAAGGACGTTGTTTCCACAGAACAGGCACAGCATGCCACCGTGTTCAGCATCAACGATGACAACCGCGTTGTGGACGTGCTCCTTAACCCCGTTATCAGCGGCGCCTGCAATATTTCTCTGAATATGTTCGTGCTTTCTAAGGAATTCCTTAAAAATATCGTTCTGGAGTCTGCTTCAAGAAGCCTTTTCAGCTTTGAGCAGGCTATACTTCAGGGCAGAACTCACGATTATAAGATAATGGCGTACCGTCACGACGGCTACTTCAGCAAGATAACCTCTATGGAGACATTCTATAAAGCAAATATGTCCTTGCTTAACAGTGAGAACAAGTCTAAGCTGTTCAAGGAGAACAGACCTATCTACACTAAGGTACGCGATAATCCTCCCGCTAAGTTCGGTATCGGAGCAAGCGTTAAGAATTCTCTTGTCGGCGACGGTTGTATCATTGAGGGCACAGTTGAAAACTGTGTGCTGTTCAGAGGCGTAAAGATAGGCAAGGGCGCAGTTGTTAAAAATGCTATTCTTATGCAGGACACCAATATCGGCAATAAGTGCGACATAAACTATGTCATTACTGACAAGAACGTTAAGATCAGCGATATGAGGCTTCTCACAGGCTCACAGAATTACCCGCTGTTTTTGGGCAAGGGCGCTGTTATCTGATTTGTCATAAAAAATACGGTGCGAGGTTAGAAAATGTGCGGACAGCTGATTTCTAACCTTTATCCGCTAATCTCTAATAAATAGAAAGGTAAAAGGTATTACTATGAATATTTTATATGCTGCTTCCGAAGCTGTTCCCTATGCTGCTTCAGGCGGACTCGCCGATGTAGCAGGTTCTCTGCCACGCGCCCTTAATAACGCAGGACAGGATTGCCGTGTAGTTCTTCCCCTTTACAAAAACACAAAGCACGAGCTTCGTGCAGGACTTGAATTCATAACCAACTTCACCGTTGACGTAGGCTGGAGAAAGCAGTACTGCGGCGTGTTCAAGGGTGTTGCAAACGGAGTTACTTATTATCTTCTCGATAATGAATATTATTTCGGCAGAGACGGCTTGTACGGCTTCTATGACGACTGCGAGCGTTTCGTGTTCCTCTCCAGAGCCATTATGGAAATGCTCAAGCATATCGGCTGGAAACCTGATATCATCAACTGCAACGACTGGCAGACCGCCCTTGTTCCGGTTTATTACAATGTTTTCTATAAATATCAGTACGGTTACGACAATATCAAGACCGTCTTTACTATCCACAATATTCAGTATCAGGGCAAGTACGGCATGGAAGTCCTTAACGAGGTTTTGGGCATACCTATGTACCACACAAAGCTGCTTGAGTACGATGGCTGCGTAAACCTCATGAAAGGCGCATTTGAGTGTGCAGACAAGATAACCACCGTTTCACCAAGCTATGCTTGGGAAATTCTCGACCCGTGGTATTCACACGGTCTGGATAGAGCTCTTGTTAACAAGCAGTATAAGCTTTGCGGCTTCCTGAACGGTATCGACGTTGAGACCTTTGACCCCGAAAAGGATCCGCTTCTTACAAAGAATTTCTCCGTCAAGAACCTCAAGGGCAAGGCGGAGTGCAAAAAGGCTCTGCTTGAAGAGCTGCACCTCCAGGAGGGCGACGAGCCTGTTATCGGTATCATCACCCGTTTCGTTTCTCATAAGGGTATCGACCTTATCAAGTACGTTTTCGAGGATATGCTGAATTTGGGCTATAAGTTCGCAATTCTCGGTTCTGGCGAAAAGATTTATGAAGACTTCTTCAAGGAAATGGCATGGAGGCATCCTGACAGAGTAAGCGCAACTATCGGCTTTATCCCCGATCTTGCAAGAAGAATTTACTCTTCCGCTGATATGTTCCTTATGCCGTCTCAGAGCGAGCCTTGCGGACTGGCACAGATGATTTCTCTGCGTTACGGTACTATTCCTATAGTACGTGAAACAGGCGGTCTCCGCGACAGTATCAGGGACGCAGGCGGTGAAAACGGCAACGGCTTCACATTCAAGACCTACAATGCCCACGATATGCTGGACGCAACACGCCGTGCAAAGGAGCTTTACGACAACAAGGA
>CAMWVF010000275.1 GCA_947177545.1 uncultured Clostridia bacterium
CTTCTATTATATCACCATGCCTAAAAAAAAGCAATACCGCACAACGTCTGTATGTGCGGTATTTTTTAATTACTTAGTGTTTTTTATGTATTTTTTGATAAGGCTTATCAGTTCTTTTGTGTATACGTCAGGGTCATCAATGCTTTGAGCAAGCTTTAACGCAGACTGGGCTGTAGCGTTGCCCTTATAGCTGCTGTCCTTTAAGGTAAGCCCAAACTCGGAGACAGCGCAGGCAAGCTTCATGCCGTCGCTCATTGTCTTGGAGTAGTCCTCCTTGCTGACGGTTTTTGTGTACTGCTGCACCTTTCCGCTCTCTGCGTTTTTGCAGCGAACCTTTATTGTCAGCAGCTCGCTTGTTGCAGCATTGCCGGAGGTCTCCTGATATTTCAGTGACTCCTTGCCTGCTCCATTAGCGGGTACTATCTCATAAAGCGCTGTGACGCTCTGACCCGCTCCCACTTCGCCTGCGTCCTTGGCGTTATTGTAAAAATCCTCGTTTGCCATGCGGCGGTTGTCGTAGCCGATAAGACGGTAGCTTTTTACGTTTGCGGGATTAAATTCCACCTGAATTTTAACATCCCCCGCAATTGTGAACAGAGTGCTGTTCCGTTCGTCGGAAAGTACCTTGTACGCCTCCCGCGCGGTATCTATATAGTGGTAGCTGCCGTTGCCGTTGTCCGCAAGAGCCTCCATTTTGTTGTCCTTGATGTTGTCCTTGCCGAAGCCTAAAACGGTGAAGTACACACCGCTTTTGCGTTTTTCCTCGATAAGCTTTGTAAGCTCCTCCTCGCTGGAAATGCCTACGTTAAGATCGCCGTCCGTCATGAGGATTATGCGGTTGTTTCCGTCCTTGATAAAATATTTTTCAGCAATGGCGTAAGCCGCGTTAATTCCGCTTTCGCCGTTTGTGCTGCCGTCCGCGTAAAGCAGAGAGGTTATTGCGGAAACAGTCTTTATCTGCGTACCCTTTGCGCCTGCAAGAATAATGCGCTCTTCGCCCGAATATGTAACTATTGAAATTCTGTCCTTGTCCGTCATGGTCTTTGAAAGGGTCTTTATGGACTTGATAACAAGGTCGATTTTTTCTCTCATGTCCATAGAGCCGCTTGTGTCCACTAAAAATACAAGGTTGGAGGCGGGAGTTTCTGCCAAGTCCTTGCCCTGAATACCAACTTTAAGTAGCTGTGAACCGCTGTTCCAAGGGCAGTCTGTAAGCTCGGTGTTGATGTTAAAGGTAGTCTTTTCGGGCTTTGGATAGCTGTAATCGAAATAGTTGAGCATTTCCTCAATTCTAACAGCGTCGGCGGGGACTTTGTCTTCGTCGTTGATAAGCCTGCGGATATTTGCGTATGAAGCGGTGTCAACGTCCGCCGAAAATGTAGAGAGAGGAGTTATGGCAGGATTTTTATAGCCGCTTTCCTCGCTGTGACTGTACTCCTCGGTGTTGGGGACGTCGTAATCATAGTCCGCGTCATCAACGGGCGAGCCTGTTGTTACAAACTCCTCGTCAGACGGCTCGTATTCCGCCTCTGCCGGAAGATCATATTGGTCGTCCTCAACAGGCGCAGCAGAAGCAATTACGTCGTCATCTTCGTAATCTGCTTCATCTTCAACAGGCGCGCCCAAGGAAATGTCGTCATCGTCATATTCCTCCGATTTATATTCGACAGTATTTGAGTAATCGCTGTACTTTTTCTTATCGTCATATGTAAAGGTGACCGCCCTTACTATATACTGTCCATAATCTCTTAACACGAAATAGTTGTCAAGGGTCTCGTAAACCTTGGCGTAGCTGCCGCCCTCAGGAGATCTGCGATATACCTCATAGTAAAGCGCGCCGTCAACCTCCGACCATTCCAGATGTGCGTAGTAATAATATGATTCGTTATTCTTTTTAATCTTCGGCTTGGACTTTTCAAAGGACGCAACTTCCTTTGACGAGATAGGCGTAGGCAGGTCGTTAAGGTCGATCTTTGCCGACACAGATATGGCAGGGAGCGTCCCCGCCGCGATCATCGCCGAGAGTATTCCTGCTAAAATTCTTTTTTTCATTGTAAAACTTCCTTTCGTATTTGTATGATTTTTGGGTCTTTCTATACTAAATACAATTCAGAAACCCCAAATTTTTCATTTGGGGTAAAAAATTCTTCAACTTTGTATAAATATACAAAAAAATGTGCAATCATTAGTATGATTGCACAAAATTATTATTCATGTGAAACAATATTCACCGTCAAAACGCTTTCCCGCAGGTACTTTTCGTCGTTTTCGCAGTACTCACCGTAAAAGTCGGGACAGTCCCGCCGCACCAGCTTTTTTATATCGAACACGTCGCAGGAATTGTACCAGACCGCCGTTGAAAACGCGCTTATGCAGGTGTCCTTGACACTATCGCGAACCGCTGCTTCTATCAGCTTTTGATTGACCCCGAATGGGTTTTCCTCGGCTTTTACCTTTATGCACACGTCCGCATAAATTTTCAGCTTGCCCTCGTCGTACTCCGTTTTAAGGCAGGACTTTGACCCCGTGATATACGCTGTTGCCCTGCCCTCCCCTGCCGTTACTGGGACTGTTATCCTGTCCCCGCACTCAAAGGCGTTGGTCAGAAGCTTGACCCCCTGGACGTCCTCATCCGCAAGGAAGCCTGCCGTACCGTTTTTCCGCGCAAAGGTCATGCCCTCGAAGCGCACCGTTTCGCCGTCCGAGACAATGCAGGGTATAGCCGCCACAGAGTTGGATATACCTGTTTTGGAGGCAACGTCTGCAACGGAGGTGTACACCGTTCTGCCATGTGAAGCCGCCGTTTCCATAAGCTTTAAAAGCTGTTCGGCGGAGAAAGTTCCGTCCTCAAGGAGCGTCTCCGCAACGATTTGCGGATCATCGGAATACGCCACGGGACAGGAGGGAGACACGCTGCCGTCAAGAAAAAGTGAAAGCTCGTCCGAGGGATTTTCGATCCCGCTGCCTATTATCAGCAGCTTGATGTGTCCTAAAAAAAGCTTTTTGCCCAGTGAAATTTCAGCGTCTGCGAGAGCCGCGGGAATGGTGGCGCCGCTGCCGTTTACGAAAATGCTGTTAGGCTTGCTGACATCGGGGTCGGGGGTGCCGCTTTCCGACTTGTATATCTGTAGAGAGAACATGTAGACCTCGTCCCTGCGTTCAAGTCCCATAAGCTGG
>CAMWVF010000276.1 GCA_947177545.1 uncultured Clostridia bacterium
ATAGAGGCGAGAGTAAAATTTGACAAGTCCGTGAAATGGCGTGTCATTGACGAGTTCGGCACAGAGCTTCCCGACTTTGAGGAGGACGGTTCGGCGCGGCTTACGTTCACGTGGTCTGACGTGCCTTCCTTTTATCAGTATATTTTAAGCTTCGGCGATAAGGCGGAAATTATTTCGCCAGATGAGTACCGCCGGGAATTCAGTACGTTTCTGCAAAATATTCTGGAGAAATATCAATAAGGCGGGAAAACTTTTCCGCCTGAATTTTTGCTCTATGCTTCACGCCCCTGAAGCTCCGTAAAAAAATTCATAAAAAACAAAATCTAATAGGACATACTGTTGTCATATTAGGTGTGCTATACTTGTTTTATAAAAAATGAAACGAGGTAATTTTATGAATTATGAAATTGTAGCTTTGAAAGAAAAAACCGTCGCTGCCCTTACCGCAAGGACAAACAATTCGTCCCCCGAAATGGGAAATATTATCGGCGGACTGTGGAAGAAATTTTACTCGGCGGAAATTGTCTCCGCAATTAAAAACCGTACCAACGCCTGCGCCTTGGGAATGTACACGGAGTATTCCTCCGACGAAAAGGGGGACTATACTGCCGCCGTTGGCTGTGAGATAACGGGGGAAACGTCCCTGCCGTCCGAAATGAAAATCATAAAAATCCCGGCGGGGAAGTATGCGGAATTTTCCATAACAGGAGAAATGGATACAAACCGGCAGCTTGCCGTGCTCCAAAGGCTTTGGCAGGAATTGTGGGGCATGGGACTTGACCGTACATACATATGCGATTTTGAGGAGTACCGAAGCGCAGACCCGAAATTTGCGGATATACATGTTTACGTAGGATTGAAGTAAGGAGTAAAGGTTATGAGCAGACCAACAACAAAAGACGAACTGCTGAAAGCGGCGGCTGAAAATTATATGAAGCTGAACGAGCTTATTTCTTCTCTGACTGAGGAGCAGCTTAATACTCCCTTTGACTTTTCGGGAGACGTGAAAAAGAAAGAAGCCCACTGGAGGCGGGACAAAAATCTTCGGGACGTTCTTATCCACCTTTACGAATGGCATATGCTGCTCCTGAACTGGGTAGAGGCAAACGAAAACGGCGAAAGCAAGCCGTTTCTTCCCGAACCATATAACTGGAAAAACTACGGTGAAATGAACGTAAAGCTTTGGGAAAAGCACCAAGGCACGTCTCTTGATGAAGCCAAGGTTCTGGTGGAAAAATCTCACGCCGAAACAGTAAAGTTTGCGGGAAAATTTTCAAACGAAGAACTTTTCACAAAAGGATATTTTAAATGGACAGGCGGAAACGCTTTGGGTTCTTACTTTGTTTCCGTTACTTCAAGCCACTGCGACTGGGCGATGAAAAAGCTGAAAGCCCACATAAAAAACTGCAAAGGGAAGTGATCTTCATGGATAAGGAATTTTCGGAAAAGCTTCCCGCTTTGTGGAAGAAAATAGGTTCTCACGGGGTAATGGTTCTCTCGACTTGCTCCAATGGGCGGGTCACTTCACGTCCCATGAGCGTGGTGGTTATTGACGGTAAATTTTACTGCCAGACAGATGAAAATTACCTGAAATACAAACAGCTTTCGGAAAACGAAAACGCCGCTCTGTCCGTGAAAAATTTTTCCGTTGAGGGCAGGTGCAAAAGTATCGGCAAACCTGCCGACAACGAATTTTTTACACAAGCAATGAAAAAGCATTTTTTGCCTGCGTACATGAACTACTCGAAGCTTGACGTGGAGCGCGTACTTGAATTTACTCCGACGCTCGTTTATTCATGGAGCTATGAGCTTACAAAGCCTTATATGGAATACTGGGATTTTGAAAATATGACATACCGAAAGGAGTACAAATAATGAAAAAAGAACTTGGAATAGCAAGGTGCGGACTTGCCTGCTGTTTATGTTCAGAAAATGAAAGCTGCGCGGGCTGCCTTGCCGACGGCTGCACAGACAAGGATTGGTGCGAGGTAAGAAAATGCACGACCTCCCAAAGAATTTCCCACTGCTTTGAGTGTGAAAATGCCGAGAACTGCGGCAAGGGTATTTTGTCAAAGCAGAAGCCGAAAGCCTTTACCGCTTTTGCAAAAAAGTACGGCGAGGAGCGGCTGCTTGAATGTCTTGAACGCAATGAAAAGAACGGCGTTGTATATCACAGGAGCGGTATTGTTGGAGATTATGATGATTTTGACAGAGTCACGGAAATTTTTGATTTTATAGAAAACGGAAAGGAGACTGTAAAAAATGGAAAAGCTTGATTACAAAAAAGAATACAAGGATTTGTATCAGCCAAAGAGCAAGCCGTCCCTGATAGACGTTCCCGAAATGGTCTTTATTGCGGTGGACGGTGCGGGTGACCCCAACACCTGTCCCGCATATAAGGAGGCTATGGAAATGCTGTACGGGCTTTCATTCGGTATAAAAATGTCCAAAATGGACGGCAGTCAGCCCGAGGGCTATTTTGAGTACGTGGTGCCGCCATTGGAGGGACTTTGGTTTGCTGACGGTGTTTCCTTTGACGGACTGAACGTTACTGACAAAAACAAATTCAAGTGGATTTCCATGATACGACAGCCCGAATTTGTTACGGAGCAGGTCTTTGAGACGGCGCGGGAAAAGCTTGCAAAGAAAAAGCCCGACCTTGATTTAAGCAAGGCGAGGCTTATGAAATATACCGAGGGACTATGCGTGCAGATAATGCACAAGGGGGCTTATGACGACGAGCCGAAAAGCATTGAGTTGATAAAAAAGTTTGCCGCGGAAAATGGATATGCCGAGGATTTTTCGGGCGTAAGATATCACCACGAGATATATCTATCCGATCCGAGAAAATGCGCTCCCGAACGGCTTCGGACGGTTATCAGACACCCTGTTTCAAAATAAAAATAATAGACTTAACGGCAAATTTAAAGCCTTGTTTAAAAGCGTCGTTAAAGGCGCAGTATACCAATTCTTCGCTTTCCCGCTTGATTTTTTCTACAGCCTTTTCGTCTTTGACGTATTCCGTGATCATTTTCAAAAAATCACTTCTGGCGTAATGTGTCGCAATGCTTTCATAGCGTGAGAAATCGTCACAATTCAGCAGCTCGTCAAAGCTAAATTCGTTATTATCCATAAAAACTTCCTTTCCGAATATTGACAAGAAAGTC
>CAMWVF010000277.1 GCA_947177545.1 uncultured Clostridia bacterium
ATCAAATCTGAAAGGAATGATAATATTATGAGTAATTTAAAAGACGCTGGAGCTAACTTGATTAACAGCATTGCAAATGATGCAGAAATAGTTAAAGATGTTTATGATAACGGATTAAAACCTGCCGTTATTGAAACCGGCAAAGCTTTAACAGAACCAATCAAAGGAGCAACACGAATTGGAAGACTTGTAAACGCTATGTTTTCTTCTATTGATTGTTGGATACTTGAACGTGAGTATGCAATTAAGGAAACTCAAAAATTACTTGATAAAAAGTTGGAAAATATCCCTGACGAGGATATTGAGCCACCTAAAAATTACATAGCTATTCCGGCTTTACAAGCTTTATCTTACTCTATTGATAGTGAAGAACTTCGTAATATGTACGCAAATCTTTTGGCAAAATCAATGTATACCAAAACTGCTGATAAAGTTCATCCTGCTTATGTTGAGATTATAAAACAACTTGACCCTATGGATATAAGAATTTTTGAATATATTATCTCAAAAGGAAATGGTATTGCAATAAAAGAATTGAGTTTATATGATTTATCTAAAAGTGAACGTATACCATTTTTAAACGTTGCATCAGAAATACAATTTGCCGAAGTAACTACAGTTTCAAATTCTCTGGATAATCTTGTAAGACTTAGGCTTATAGAAAGAAGCGATGCTGCTTTAGAAGAATATATTTATGATGAAATTGATAAAAATCCAATGTCACAAAAATTTTATAAAATTATTAAATCTCAAATTAAAGACCCGAATAATGAGAAAATACATTTTGAAAATAAACATGTAACAACAACAAAATTAGGCACAACGTTTCACTCAATTTGTAATGAAGACATTGAATAAATACTTATTGCAGTTGACTGCAAAATAAAAAATCCCGTCTATGCGCCAACATAGACGGGATTTGCTAAAAGGAGTGATATTATGATAAAAAACACCAAGCGAAAGGACGGGCGGCTCCAAAGCAAGGTTTACATAGGCAACGGCAAGTATAAATACGTCTATGCCTCCACCAATAAGGAGCTTACCCAAAGAGTACAGGAATTAAAGCTCCAGATTGGCAAGGGCATTGACATAACCGCCGAACGGGACACATTTGACGAATGGGCGCAGCGCTGGCTCCGACAGAAAAAGACCACCCTTTCGGCAGGACGGTACAACATCTGCACATATCGTCTCAACAACCTCGGTGCAATACAGCACATTCCCATAACCAAAATACGCACCTCCGATATACAGGATATTATTTACGATATGTTCGACAAGGGGACGTCCAAATATATCCTGAACGAGGTCAAGAACACCGCTAAACAGGTTTTTCAGCTTGCCATAAACAACCGTGTCATGGATTATAACCCTGCGGAAGCGGTGGAGATACCCAAGACAGCCCCAACGGAGAGCCGCCGCGCTCTTACCAAAGAGGAACAGGAGTGGATTGCCGCTCCCACAGACCACAGGGCGCACCGCATGGCTATGATAATGATGTACGCAGGCTTGCGGCGAGGCGAGGTCATACCGCTTTTGTGGAGCGACATTGACCTATCTGCAAGGACAATATCCGTAAACAAGGCAGTGGAGATAATCGGCGGCAAAAGCGTCGTCAAGGAAAGCACCAAGACCGCTGCGGGTATGCGTATCGTTTACATACCGCAGATTTTGGCGGACTTCCTTGCAAACGAGCCGAAAAATAATAACCTGTTGGTTTGCCCGGACGCGAACGGCAGAATGATGTCCGAAAGTGCTTACAAGAGGCTGTGGGACAGTTACCTTACCGAGCTGAACTTTAAGTTTGGGGATTTCAGCGGTATTATTGTTCCAAACAAGGAAAGCGGCAAGCCTGAACCGTACCGCAAGCCCAAAAGCAGATTTGCCCCGCAGAAAATACCCTTTGTTATTCCTCGGATAACAGCGCATATGCTTAGGCATACTTTTATAACCCTCATGTACTTTGCAGGCGTAGACCTGCTCACAGCAAAGGAGCAGGCAGGACACACCGACGTAAAGACCACCATGGAAATATACACTCATCTTGATAATATTCACAAATCCAAGCAAATGAGCAAACTGGACGATTATTTGTCCTCCCCTCCCAACAATCTGGAAGAAAAGACAGGTTAATTGCCTGACACCCATTTTGACACCCATAGTTATAAATTTTAAGCCGTTTTACTCTCTTTTAAAAGAATTGTAAATAAAAGTAAAAAGCCTGCAAACCACATTTTTACGTGATTTACAGGCTATTTTATTGGTCGGAGTGACGGGACTTGAACCCACGGCCTCTACCACCCCAAGGTAGCGCGCTACCAATCTGCGCCACACCCCGAACAACAATAAATATTATAGCATATTATTGTTCGGATGTCAAGTCCTACAAAAAACTTTTTCTTTTTTTAACAATTACGAAACAATCATATTATTCCAAAATATTCAAAATTTTCCAGGTCTTCTTCTTCAACGCTGTCAGGGTCGACAAAATAATCTTCAAGCTTTGTATCCTCATAGAAAAAATAAACCCTTAAAGTAAGCATATTTTCATCAAATGAATAATAATACATACCTGCAAGCTTTTTGCCTGTACTGTCAATAACAGCCTTAAAAACATCGAACATTTTATCGCTGTCCGCAAGATAATCCTTGACGTAATTCATTATATCCTTTGAAGCAAATTTAATGCTGAAGCTCGTTTTATCCTTTTGAACGGCTGATTTCAGTTCGTTTTTAATAAGCCTTTCAGCATCCTGATTTGATTCGGCATACTTTTTATTTACCGCATAGTAGCTTATTGTGTCATCTGAAGCCTTCGGAACCTTAAAGCTGAGATTATCCTCCTCGTGGGTATTTTTCAAGGTCTTATCGCTTACCATAAAATAATCGTACTGTATATTATCCTTCATATCACTTACAGGGTCGTCCCATGTTACGTCTACGTTGTACCACTTTTTATTGTAATAGACCTTATTCCACATATGCCCGTTTTCTTTGCTGTCAGTAGTAAGATCGTTGCCCATCACGGTAACTGTCCTTATTCCCGCCTTGCCGCAGACATAGGTAAAGGTTCTTGCATAACCGTCGCATTTAGCCTTGTTATCAACAAGAGTACCGTAAACATTATCGTTGTCAGCCGCGTCCAGATCGTACACAGCATTATT
>CAMWVF010000278.1 GCA_947177545.1 uncultured Clostridia bacterium
GTCAATGTACTTGTACCCCTCTTCAATAGGGTTCCCGCCGCCGTCCTCAACAAGATTGTAGTCGACGGGGAGGCGGACGTGGTCAAGTCCCCAAGAGGCGATTTTTTCAATATCCGACCTGCCGATAAAGGTGTCGTAATGGGCTTTTTCATGGCAGCACTGGGAAAGCCAGCCGCCCAAGTCAACGCCCCTTTTGTAGCCGTTAAATGTTTTCATAATGCAGTTTCCTTTCGCTTTTGAAAATTGTGTACGGCTTTACCGCACAGCACAAGTATATATCATGTCTTGATAAAAATATACAATTTTTGTTGTGCAAATACAATATCTGTTTGCTGATTGCATGGAAACAACATCTGTCAGTTTGAGAGTTCTTCCTCTATCTTTTTGTTAGTCTCATCTATGGAGATTTGTGCAAGCGCGCTTATTGACTCTCTTGTAACAGCCCAGTCCGTGCCGCTGAAGGAAGCCTGCTTCAAGCCGTCGTCAACAGCGTTTGCAACATCGCTTGTAAGTCCCATATGGATATTTATAACAGGATTCTCGTCGGTAAGCTCACGAACCTTGTACCACATTTCAACCATTTCGTCAGTCCAGCCGTAGTCGGTACGGTACTGTTTTTCTTCGATCGCAAGAGCGTTTTCGTCCTTTGCGGAAATAAGCTTGCACTTCATGAAAGCCGCTGCGCCCTCCGGGTTCTGCGCGCCCTTGCAGAGTACGTATGCGTCCATGCTTGCGGGGAGGTAATATTTGTCAGCTTCGGGGTCTTTGGGCATGGGAACGAACATTATCTCGTCAAGTGTGCCGTATGCGGACAGGTCAGCCTCCCACAAAGCCCATGTGCCTATGGGGTAGAACAGGGTCTTGCCCTCGCTCATGCGCTGAGGCTGCTCCGTCCAGTTGAATTCAGCCTTTGGCAGTGGCAGGTCATCTTTTTTCAGGTCATACATAAAGTTTTCTGCACGCTCTATCTCGGCGGTGGTGAGGTTGCTCTTCAGCAATCCGTTTTCGGTGCTTATAGGAGCAACGCCCGTTGTCAGCAGCAGATTAGTCTCAAAGTACCAGCTGTCGTATGCGAACTTGTCTTCCTCACGGTTGCAGTAATCGAGACACATTTTTCTGAATGCGTTCCAGTCCCATGTACCTGCCGCAAGCAGCTCCGCAGGGTCGTCAAGAGCGTTTTCCTCAATGGTTTTCTTGTTGTAGATCATTATGCACTTTGAGTCGGTGGTGGTTGCAACAAGGTAGTGCTTGCCGCCCATCATGTGTACGTCGGAAAGCTTTTTAGCGCCCTCTGTCCAAAGGTCAGCGTCATTGAAATCAAGGTAATCGTCCCAAGCCTCGAACATTCCGTTAAGGACGCGCTCGGGGAAGGTGTCTCCCTCCTGACCGGGGAAAATGTCGGGTGAGTTTCCGCCTAAAACCAGTGTAGAAAGATCGTTGAAACGGTTCTCATAAACTGTTGGGATAAACTCTATCTTTCCGCCGTAGTTGTTTTCAAAAAGCTCCAGAGCCGCAAGCTTTGGTTTGTTGTCGGCAGGGTTGATGTCGTACCATGAAAGCCATTTTACCGTACCGTTTTCCAGCTTTTCGGCGCCGCTCATGTCGATTTGCTCAACGGCAGCCTTGTCAGCCTCGTCAAGCTCCTTGGGAGCGGTGGAAACGGTTGTGGACTCGGTAACAGCTCCGCTGCCGCCGTCGTCCGAGCATGAAGCGAATGTCCCCATAAGTGTAAGAGCGGATATAAATGCGATAGTTCTCTTTAAATTTTTCATAGAAAATTCCTCCTGACGATTTTATATTGTACAGTTCGCTGACTGTTCGGGTTATGTTCTATGGTTATAATTTAACATATCCGCGGGAATAAAAATACTAAAGTTTTGATTTTTATATCAGAATTTTGTTGCAATTTTCTGCGGAATGTTGTATAATAATAATGATTTAAATTTTATAGCAAACCTACAAAATAACGCCTTTTTGTAGGGGCGGGAAACCCGTCCGCTACAAATTATATGAATATATTTTAAGGGTTGCTATAGATAAGCTTGAAAGGAGGAATTTTTTATGCCACAGTCCGAAAAGGAACTGACCTACAAAGCTTTTATGAACCGTGAGTATGCCTTTAAGCACTCACCCTTTGAAAAGGAATTTGAGTTCTACGACTGTGTGAAAAGCGGAGATGCCGAACGTGTTAAAATGCTTATGACGCCTCTCGGCTCGGGCGGTTCAGGAAAGCTTTCGGAGGATCACCTCCGTAATTTAAAGTATCATTTTACAGTAACAATTGCCCTTATAACCCGCTTCTGCGTGGAGGGCGGTTTGGAAATGGAGACCGCCTACACGCTTAGCGACTTGTATATTCTGAAAATGGACAAGTGCAGGACCGAGGAGGAAATACACAGCCTCCACAGGGAGGCGATACTGGACTTTACCAATCAAATGAAATTTATCTCCCGCGGGACAGTCTATTCAAAACCTGTCATACTCACAATGGACTACATTTACGACAATATCCACTCGAAAATTTCCGTTCGGGATATTGCGGAAGAGGTGTCCCTCAGCGAGTCCTATCTGTCAAGGCTTTTTCACAGTGAAGTTGGGGTCACCATAAGCACCTACATCGCGGTCAAGCGGGTGGAAACGGCGCAGAATATGCTGAAATACTCCGACTATCCGCCGATAGACATAGGCAACTATCTGGCGTTTAATTCTCACAGTCATTTTATCAGTACCTTTAAAAAATACACAGGCATGACCCCAAATGAGTTCCGAAAAAAATACTATCGCTCCAACTGGAGCAGGGATAGAAAAATCAGTACAAAAAAATGATATTTACAGCAAAATAATGATATACGCCGCAGTACAAAAGCCGTATAATTAATTAACAATTAATAATTGTTTAAAAGAGTCAATTCCAAAACACAACTTGTACCTTGAAGTCGTAAAGAGAAAGTTTATTCTGGAGTCAAATATGAATGGTCATGGTCCAAGAACACAGTTTTAGACCAACAAAAATCCATTTTCCAACCTAGAAGCAATTTCATGTTTTTTTTTCATATTATTGAGAAAACGAAGTTCATAAATCCATTTTTTAAATTCCTTGGTGAAAACATCTAGTAGATAATTACAGCAAAGTGGAGAAATATTACCTATAG
>CAMWVF010000279.1 GCA_947177545.1 uncultured Clostridia bacterium
TCGTGATACAGAACATTGCCTTTTCGATTCTTGGAAAGGCTGCGGTGGTGGATCTTGAAGCGTTCAGCATTGCAACAATGTGGGCGGCTGTTTTTGCGGACGTGGGTGTATGTTTCATAGCAATACTCAATGCGATACGTGCAAGAAAAGCGTAAAAATAAGGCAGGAGCTTCAAACTCCTGCCTTATTTTTCATTTGAATGTTTCAGCAGCGTCTTTGAAAACGCTGTCCCATTTTAACCTGTTTTTTATGGTGTACGGGTTACCCACGCCGCGTTGATCTCTTCGCGGAGAAAATAATTTTCTGCGCTTATATCGGAATAAATATCGAGCGCAGTGTCGTAAACGGAATATCATTTCCGTCGGGAGCTACGTATTTAGAACCTGTCTACACAAGATATAGCGCAGGTCTTTTCTGCAAATTATGCCCGAAAATCCGCACACTGATCTTTTGCAGACAGGTTCTGAATTTTGCCGCGGGGCGTTATCAGTTATTGGTAACGCTTGCTGTTCCTCTTTGTCGTATTATTGTGAGAACTGTGCCGGCGGGACTTTCTATCAAGTCGGCGGTAATCCTTTCCGTCTCCCTTGTCCCTGCCCTCGTAAAGCTTTATCTTTATTTTATGACCGTTTATCTTAGTTCCTGTCATTGAATCAAGGACATGCTCCTTGTCCGCCTCCGGAATTTCCACAGTGGTGAATTTGTCGTAAATATCAATTTTGCCGAAGCTTTTTCCCGTAAGACCCGTAGCGTCCACCAATGCCCCTAAAATATAGTTGGGAGCAATTTTATTCTGCCTGCCCACGGAAATCTCAACCTTGACGTTTCTGCTCCTGCCTCTTCCTTCGGGACGTTCCTTTCCCGCAGAGCGGCGGATAACAGGGGTTATGAAATCGGGGACAGTCCTTATTTCGCGGGAAATACGCATACCCAAAAGAACGGCGGCAAGATCCTCCGCAGAATAGCCCTCCGCTTCGAGTCCCGACAAGACTTTTGCGTAGTCGCCGTATTTTCCCGAGTCTGCATACCCCTTGACCTTTTCAATGACCATCGAGGTCTTGGCGTTTATTACATCGTCGCGGGTAGGTAAGTCCCTGCGCTCTATGTGAGCCTTTGTGTACCGCGCAATATCCATAAGCTCCGTGACTTGCCGTCTGCCGCTAGCAATTGTGTATGCCGCTCCCGTTTTGCCCGCTCTGCCCGTTCTGCCGATACGGTGGATATAGTACTCGTTGTCCTGGGGAATATCGTAGTTAAACACTGCGTCAACGTTGTCCACGTCAATGCCCCGTGCGGCAACGTCCGTAGCTATAAGAATATTTATCCTGCCGCTTTTAAAGGCGTTCAGCACCTGCGTTCTGCCCGACTGCTTCATATCACCGTGCAAGCCTGCCGCCTTGAAGCCCTTTGAAACAAGCTGCTCGGTAAGCTCGTCCACCATGCGCTTTGTGTTGCAGAATATCATTGAAAGCTTAGGCTCGTAAGCAAGCAGAAGCATTTGCAGAGCGTCAAGCTTGCGCCCGGAGGGTACGTCGAAATAGTACTGATTGATACTGTCCACAGTGCGGGATTTTTCAGCAGTACCAACGACAACAGGGTCGGTCTGATACTGCTCGGTTATTGCCATTATCTGCTCGGGCATTGTCGCACTGAAAAGGACGGTCTGCCGCTCCTCGGGAACAAATCCGAGGATTGTTTCAATATCCTCACGGAAGCCCATGTTCAGCATTTCGTCCGCCTCGTCGAGAATGATCGTCCTTATGCCGTCAAGCTTTAAAGTGCGGCGGCTGATGTGATCCATGACTCTGCCGGGGGTGCCGACAACAATGTTCACGCCCCTTTTAAGCTGGGATATCTGTTTTTCGATGTCCGCGCCGCCGTAAACAGCGCAGGTGTGTACCCATGGCATGAATTCCGAAAATTTTCTAAGCTCGTCGCAAGCCTGCATAGCAAGCTCTCTTGTGGGACAAAGCACAATTACCTGAACGGTATTTTTGTGTGCCTTGTCGATAGAAGCCACCGCAGGAATGCCGAAAGCAGCGGTTTTTCCCGTGCCTGTGTGGGAGCGTCCGATGACGTCCCGTCCCTCCATAAGCAGGGGAATAGTTTTTGACTGTATCTCTGTTGCCTCCTCAAAGCCTATTTTTTCTACGGCTTTAAGTTCTTCGGACAGACCGAGTTCTGTGAATTGCATAAAAAGTTCCCTTCGCGTTTTCGCATTGCGGCGCAAGGCAGCCCTTTACATTATCCTGCTCTGCGCCTGTTGTTAAGTTTAATAAAATATTATTATACCATAAAACTGCTGTACTTGTCAATGCTTTTGCCCCAAAAAACGCAACATTAATGGGGAATTTGTCAAATCCCTGCTTTTGCGCTCATTTTAATTACGCTCCTTCATTAAACTCATTTTACACGCGGGTAAACTTTTTTCTAATTCTTTAATTTGATTTTCCAAATCGTTTGTTTCCGAAACGTACAAATACTCCAGATTTTTTAGCTTGTAAATACCCGAAATATCCGTAAAAGCGTTTTCGGAAAGCGTAAGCCTTTTAACCGAATTGTTCTCCTCCGCAATTTCAAATTTTTCAATACCGATATTTGTCAGGAACAATTCGGATAAAGATTTCATATCGTTTATGAAATCAAGTTCGGTTATATCGCACCTGCAAAGTATCAGCGTTTCAACCTGAGATAAATCGTGCAGAAAATCCCAATTAAGCTCACACCAATATATATCAAGCTTTTTCAATGAATTGATCTCGGACAGCCAAGCCCCGTCAAATTCAACAATATTCAGAGTTATCTCTTCAAGATTGTTCAACTCCGCAGCGCTTTCACAATTTATCAGCTTAATAGGAATACCTACTTCATTGTCATCGTAAGAAGATATATTCAACCTTTTTAATTTTGAATAGTTTTTTAGGTTTTCCAAATCAATACAGCTATATTTAAAATCACCATATATGTCCATACTCATATCAACCCTAATGTTTATCTCCTCTGAATCGAGCGGATAAACATCGCTGTCAATGGTAAACACACCGTTGTCGTCCGCTTGCGGTATATTTTCAGTCTTGGCTGTTGTTAAAGACGTTGTTTCCGCCGCAGTACTTGTTGTCTCCGCTGACGTTTCCGTTTCTGCCTCCGTAC
>CAMWVF010000280.1 GCA_947177545.1 uncultured Clostridia bacterium
GAATAAAATAATGTAGAATATTATTAAAAAGGAGAGAATTATATGTGTACAAGTATCGCAATGCTGACCCACGATTTCTATTTCGGACGTAATATGGATATTCATTATAAATTCGGAGAACACGTTGTTGTTACGCCGAGAAATTTTCCTTTTAAATTCCGCAAGGCGGGGACTATGACAAGACATCTTGCAATGATAGGCATGGCAACGGTGCGGGAGGGTTATCCGCTTTACGCAGAGGCAGTGAATGAAAAGGGTCTCGGTATGGCGGGACTTTTGTTTGAGGGTAACGCTTTTTATCCCGATACATTGGACAGCAGCAAGTCTAATGTATCTCCATTTGAGCTGATACCGTGGATAGTGGGGAAGTGCTCCACGGTTGAAGAGGCAAAAAAACTCCTTTCGGCAACACATATTACAGATATACCGTTCAGCGAAAAGCTTCCGTTGACGCCGCTTCATTGGCATATTGCGGACAGGAATTCCTCTATCGTAGTTGAGTCGATGAAAGACGGTTTGAAAATTTACGATAATCCCGTGGGAGTTATGACGAACAATCCCCAGTTTGGTTATCAGCTTGAAAATTTAGGGAACTATCTTAATCTGACAATAGACTCACCACAGAATATTTTCAGTGAAAAAGCAGGGGTAAAGCCTTTCAGTAACGGTCTGGGCAGCTTTGGTCTTCCGGGAGACTTTTCTTCCTCGTCAAGGTTTGTAAAGGCAGCGTACCTTAAATTAAATTCGGTATGCAAGGACAGCGAGGAAGACAGCATTTCACAGTTCTTTCATATACTTGGGTCAGTGTCGGTGCTGAACGGCTGCGTAAGACTTCCAAATGACGATTTTAATGTTACAACATATACCTGCTGCGTAAACGTCGACAAGGGTATTTTTTACTATAACACTTATCACAACAGTCAGATAACGGCGGTGGATATGCAGCGGGAAAACCTTGATTCAAACAGTTTAAAAGAGTTCCCCCTTATTGCTGAGCAGCAGGTATTGCGGTTAAATTAATAATAAAAAGCCTAAGAGTTATTCTTAGGCTTTTTATTATAGGACAATCATCCAACATCATAAAATAAATAGGGTGATTTTATGGCAGTAGTAAAGACGATAATTTGCAGCGGCGGCGTGACCGTTCATATCCATAACGATTTTTATTCGGAAATTACTGAGAAAGAAATGAATCGCAGAATCTCCGAAATAAAAGAACTTGCAAAAAAAATTTTTTTAAATGCGGAGGTGCGGGAAATAAACGGCGGAGAAAATTTACCTAAGCCGTGAGTATATGTCGCTTTTTTTGTACCCTGTGGCTTTTGCGGTCTCCTTGCAGGCGTCAACGGCTTTCATTCCCTCCGAGATAAGCTTTTGCGCCTGCTCTACGGCTTCCTCTATCGTTATTTCCACCAAAGCGGCTTCCTCGTTGTAACCCTCGATAACAAGGGCATATTCGCCCTTTGGATTCCTATCCTTATAGTACTCTATAGCCCCAGAAATGGTAGTACGTATGACCTCTTCATAAATTTTTGTAAGCTCGCGGCAGAGGGAAATTTTCCTGTCTCCGAAATATTCCAGCATATCGGTAAGAGTGCTGACAAGTTTGTGAGGAGCCTCATAAAAGATAAGCGTGTGTGGGTTCTTTGCGGCGGATTTCAAGTGCGCAAACCGCTGCTTTTTAGTTACCGACAAAAAGCCCTCAAAGGCAAAACGTGATGTGGAAAGTCCGCTTATTGCCACTGCGGAAGCCATTGCTGTAGGTCCGGGGACAACCTCTATTGGTATCTCGTTTTCAATACATCGGTACACTAAGTCTTCTCCGGGGTCAGAAATGCAGGGCATACCTGCATCGGATACCACTGCGCAGTTTTCACCAGACAAAATTCGGGATACAATGTTTTCTGAGACCTGCATTGCGGAATGTTCGTGATAACTCAAAAGAGGTTTTTTTATTTCGTAATGGTTGAGCAGCTTTACAGTGACCCGAGTGTCCTCGGCGCAGATGAAATCCACGGTTTTAAGGGTCTCCACCGCGCGGTAGGTTATATCTCCAAGGTTGCCTATAGGCGTACCCACAACAAAAAGCTTGCCTGACAATATTTTTCAACTCCTTATGTTTTTTTATCTTTTTTTCTGAAAGTAATACTTTTGAATATTTTTCTCGGTGACCAAGATCTTCATCCCTCTTTAATAATTTTCCTGTCTCAGGGTCAACAGTATACTGCGGTCTGTAATGCTCATCGTTGTATACATATAGGAAAAGTTTATCTTTTTCATAATCAAGCCCCATATGATCTACGCAGACGTTTCTGTCGGGAAAAATAAAGCTTCTCCTGAAAGTCCATATGCGTTTGCCCTTGTCATTTATCATAAATACATTATCGGGAATACTGACGCAGTTTTTACAGTTATTTATATTTGAACTATTCAGACAAATTATTGCGCTGCCTTTGTAAAACTTGTCTTCAAAAAATGCTCGGTCTCATATATATAACCGTTTTCAAATGTAATTGAATGAATATCTCTTGAATAAGTTAAATCTATTCCAAACAACATTGCCTTATGAGCCATGTCTTCGTGCAGCCACTTTGGAGCTATGATAGGTTCTTTATGTTTTATCGGTTCTATACCATTAAGAGGAATATCCGTATATCTGCAATCGTTAATTAACTTTTTATAAAAAAAATCGCAGGCTTCCTCCTCGGTTTTGAATTTATATGTATGATGTTTAACTCCCAAGTCCACGCAATAAACTTCAAACCACCAGAACCTTTTTTCTAAAACACGGTATTTTTCAATATGATTTCCTCCGTCAAGTGAATAAAGCTTTGGCGGAACACCATGTTCACGTAACTTAAGTTCAAGTTCCCTTACAGTCATAGTAGTCACTTCCTTTGAAAGTCAATAGCGTTAATTTTTACTGATGCCGTATATATTCAACAATTCTTCCGAAAATCCGTCCCCTTCATTGATATAAAGCTGCGGCAGGACTTTCATAAAAGGCTTGCCGCCCTTTTTTCCCTCCATAAGAAAAAGCCATGGCGGGTCGGACGGGGTCTTGCTTACGAACCGCAGACTTTTCGGTTCTATATTGTTTTCCTTCATAGCGGAAACAACATCCG
>CAMWVF010000281.1 GCA_947177545.1 uncultured Clostridia bacterium
GTCCATTCGGTGTCGGCAGGGTGGGCGTAAGTCGCCTGTGTGCGGAAAATATCGCCGTGGCAGACACAGTTGTTAAGGTTGGCAATGGGTGCGCTCCAACACTTCAGCACATAGTCGCAGAATTTTGTGGAGCCTGCGTTGTCGTGTGAACCGTACACATAAATTCTGTCGCCGAAAACTCTCGGCTCGCCGTCGGGAATGTATTCCCAGCGGGGAAGATACGGATTAGCCATAAAAAATCCCTCCTAAATGAATATTCTGTATGCTGTGTCAGACCTCGTAAAGCCTGTCAAGCAGTATCTTGTTTGTTTTCTTTTCATAAAACCATATAACAACAAGTGTTGCTATTCCGAGAAGCGAAAGAACTATTCCCGCAGCCATGCCCTTGGGGAAGAATTTCATTTCGATTGTATGAGTACCTGCGCTGACGGGGACGCCGATAAGAGCGTCCGCAAGCTCAACAGGCTCTGTGCGTTTGCCGTCCACGTATATTTTCCAGCCCGGCTCCCATGAAATGGAGGTGAACAGAATGCCGTCTTCCTTTGCAGTGACAGTACCCTTTATATGATTCTCCTTAAAGGACTCTATTTCCAGCGGCTGGCTGCGGAGCTCCTCTATTGCCTCAGCGAACATTTCCTCGTCAAGGTAATAGATGTAGTTGTCCTTGAACAGCACCTCGTTCTTGTCTGTGATCGTGGTTATCAGGGAAATTTCCTCGCCCTCGCTGTACCGTCCCAATGGCTGTATGGACATATTTCCACCCTCATAGTAGTAGGCAAGGAAGTCCTTGTTCAGCCAAAGGTTGATACGCCGTTCATAGCTGGAGGGGAAATACATATATATCATATCCTCGGTGGGAGCGTCGAAAAGGTACTCAATGTGGGAATTCTCACCCTCTATTCTCGGCACATATTTGGTGTGCGTGCCGTAGGTGGAGGGCTTTGCGTTTTCGGGGACTATATCTTTTATCTCTATTTGCTTGAAGAAATCCTGTTTCTCGTCCGAGAGCAGAGCGGACAGGAGCATATTCTGATTTTCAAAGGGGTTTTCCCAGCCCTCGAAGTGTACGTCCGCAATAGCATTGTCCGCCATAAAGCCGATAGGCAAAGCGTAGGGATTTTCATACACGTACATTATTTCCTTGCTGTCGCCGTTGGCAAAAACAGGGTGGTCGCTGTAATGCTTTGAAACGGCGACCTCCACTTCCTTTTCCTCCTCAGGTTTTGTGCCGTCAAGGTACTCAGCGTCCTCGTCATCGTCCTCCTTTTCGGGGATAGTACTTTTTTCCAGTACGTACTTTATGCCGAAAAGCGAGTCGGTAACATAGGTCGCGCCCTGATACCTTATATAATGTCCGCCGTATGAGAAACCGAGATTGCGCAAAAACTGAATGGGTGCGGCGTTAAGGGTGGAGCTTGAATGCGCCAGTCCGAAAGAACCGAACGCCATAGCGTCGTTGACGGTACGCTGGAAATTTTTCTCAATACGGTAAACGCCGGTTTCCTCAAAGCTGTCGTTTTCGTATATTTTGTTCACTGTGTTCCTGCCCAATGTAATGTACCTGTTGTAGGAGCTTCTTGTGGAGTAGGCGACGTCCCTGTCTATCTGGTACATTGTGTAGGCTGTGGATACCGTAAGCTCTATAATAACGACCATAGCAATAGCTATCGGTATGGGCTTTACTCGGTAGAATTTTTTATGCGCATATAAAAGCAGAGCGTGAATTCCCGTAATAAGGACGGTGAACCATACAGTTGCCAAAATGTGCACCTTTTCGATATCCTTGCCGTTTGCGGTAACTGTGGGGTTCTGCTTGTCGATATAGAATACGTATGCAGCTATCAGGAAAAATACCACGCCGATTTCCTTAAAGGATATTCCTTCGATACGCTCAAATGCCTGGGCAGCCATGATAAGCAGCAGAAAGCTGAATATGAACGAGTAGCGGTAGGGCAGCCAGTTGGGTACCTGAAAGCCGTGCCATACAAGGTCAACTGTAGACATATACATAGAAAGAATTATCGTGAGAGTAAGTATGCCGTAGCCTATCTTGTGCTTCAGCTTTATGTTGGTGTTGAAGAAGAAAAGGGGTATCAGGATAAGAGTCAGTACGCCGCAGTACACCACGGGAGACCCCTCGGGTCGGCAGGTGTCGTAAACGTTTGGGAGCAGGTTAACAAAGAAGTCGATAAAGTTGAACTGTGTTTTCAGCACGTAGCTTGGTTCGGAAAATTCCAGCTTGCCCAGGCTTAGGCTGTTGTACAATGGTATAAGCAGCCATGCGGAGCAGATCGCCGCAAGTACGCCTCCCGAGGCAAATTTTACTCCCGAGAGGAAAAAGTGCTTAAAGCTCAAAGGCTTTGTTTCCGCCGAAAGAAAGAAATAGTACCCCAGAAAGTAGAAGCAGCAGAATATTGCTATCATCCAGCCGATGTAAAAGTTTGCCATAAACATAAGGGCAAGGGGGATAATGAACAGAAGCCATTTTTTCTTGTCAATAAGCTGTTCAATGCCGCGGCAGATTATGGGAAGATATACCAGTCCGTCCAACCACATGGGATCCATAAGTTGAACTATCATGTAGGACATAAGGCTGTACAGAATCGCGAAAATCAGTGAAGTGTAGGGGGAAGTCCGCTTTGAACGGCGCAAATACCAGCAGAACGTGACGGAAGCCGCGCCGACTTTGAGCATCTGCATAAAAAGCAGAGCGTCCACCATGTGGGAGCGTGGGAAAAGCATTATGACAATGGAGAAAGGGCTTGCAAGGTAGTATGCGAAAATGCCTATGGTCTCGCCCGTAAGATTCCTGCTCCAGCTGTTGACCATGCTGCCGTTGCCCCAGAAAGCGTCCCGAAGGTTCTCGTAGTAGTAAACATACTGACCGTTAAGGTCGAGCACAAGCACGGATTCGTCCCCGAAAGGGTATAATCCGAAAGCGAAGTATGATATCAAAAGAACAAGCATAGGTACAAAAAATGCGAAAATATAAAGCCTTTTATTCCATAAAAAAGTTTTCAGATTGAAATTCAGTGTAATCTGTGAGTTATCCAAAAGTAGACCTCCGTTCGTTTTTTTGTAAAATATATATACTTTATTAT
>CAMWVF010000282.1 GCA_947177545.1 uncultured Clostridia bacterium
TTCGTCGCTTTGATAGTTGTAATTTTCTATTATTTCAAGTATCTGTCAGCAGCTTGCAGTGCCCTTGTAAGCGCTGTTTTTGAGTACCATTCCGAACTCCGCAGCTGCTGCTGCAAAGGTCAGGTTGGCGGGCATTTGTGCGGTGTACGCGTCCTTTGATACGGGTACGGAAAGCAGCTTGCTGTTGTCGCCGTCGGGCTGCTTGTAGCGGAGGGAGACTGTCAGCAATTCATCGCCGTACTCACCTTGCTCTGCGGGTGATACAGACTGTTCCTCGGTTGACCGGTACTTCAAATCGGGATTGTATGCGCTGCCGTCGTTGAGGATAAGCTCGTACAGAGCAGTAACGGTGTGACCTGCTCCGATCTCACCTGCGTCCTTGGTATCGTCAGCAAAATCCCTGTCAGCAAGGGCACGGTTCTCGTAGCCAACAAGACGGTAGCCGAGGACGTTTGCTGGGTTGAACTCTACCTGAATTTTCACGTCCTTTGCAACGGTGTAAAGAGTTCCCGCCATTTCCTCAACGAGAACTTTTTTCGCCTCAAGCTCGCTGTCAATATAGGCGTAGTTACCGTTGCCCTTGTCGGCAAGAGCCTCCATGCGGTCGTCCTTTAAATTACCCGTACCAAAGCCCAGTACCGAAAGGAAAACTCCTGACTCACGCTTTTTCTCGATAAGCTTTGTAAGCTCCTCCTCGGTGGAGAGTCCCACGTTAAGGTCGCCGTCCGTGGCAAGGAGGACGCGGTTGTTTCCTCCCTCTATGAAATATTTTTCCGCAAGCTCATATGCACGGTTTATTCCCGCTTCGCCGTAGGTTGAACCGCTCGCTTCAAGGCTGTTTATTGCCTCGATAATTTTTTCCTTGTCCGCGCCGCTTGTGCCTTTGAGGACTACCTTGTCCTCTCCCGCGTAGGTAACTATGGAGATACGGTCGTCCTCACCAAGTTTTTCGGTAAGCATAGTAAATGACTTCTGCACCAGCGGCAGCTTATCCTCCGAGAACATTGAGCCGCTGACGTCTATCAGGAATACAAGGTTGAGAGGTTCTCGCCTGCTCATGTCGATATCCTTGGCTTTAAGTCCCACAAGCAGGAGCTTTGCCTCATCATTCCAAGGACAGTCGGAAAGCTCCGTTGTGACAGAAAACGGGTCGTCTGTTGTAGGCTCGGAATAGTCATAGCTGAAATAGTTGATAAATTCCTCCACGCGGACAGAGTCGGGGCGGACGTTTGCACCGTACTCAATCATGCGCCGCGCGTTTGAATAGGACGCAGTGTCAACGTCTATGGAAAAAGTGGAGAGAGGACTCTGCACCGTGGTTTTGAAGCCATTTTCATCAAGGTGATTGTACTCCTCGGTGTTGTAGTCGGGCGGTGTGCCGTACCAATTATTATAGCCTGTGGGGTATGTATCGTCCGCAAAGGCAAGATTTTCCTCAACCTCAACGCCGACTACTCCGCCATTGACTGTTGCGCCGCCGCTGTTTGAACTGCTGTCTGCGTGGGACAGAAAGCCCGCATGGTCTCCTTCGATTGGATAACCCTCGGCTGCGAGATCGTCATATCTATCGTCGGAGTTTACCTCGACCGTTTCGTAAATGTCGGCGCCGCCGCTGTCTCCGCCGTAATTGCCCGGAGCCATGGTGTAACCGCCGCCGTCAGCCTTATACGTTTCGCCGCTGCTGCACCCGCTTATGCTCATGCACATCATCACCGCTGCCGCTATTGCTGTAATTTTTTTGATATTTTTCATAGTAATCCAACCTTTCCTGTCTTTAATTTAAAATCCGCATATCGTTCCCAAAAACAACGTTTCGCCGCTTGGGGCTTTTATTTCGTAAATGAACGGTTTATCCACCGTAAATACAATTGGAGGTTCTTCCTGTATTGCCTCGCCGTCCCCCGTCACGGCTATGGTTGCGGCGGCGGCTTCCGTACCCTTTTCATTGCACTCCAATTTGGCGGCGTGGATAACGTCAGAAATGTAAAGCTGTTCCTCCGAATTTTCAATAAGCATACCGTCAAGGTCCGCAAATCCCTCTTTAAAGGTGTAGAAAATTCCCATTTTTTCCAGTATCTCTTTCAGAGAATTGCCGTACTCGCACTCAAATCTCGGCATTCGGATATAGACCTTTTTCTCGCTGTACTCCATATCCATTGCCGCTGCAAGCTCCGACGGGGTGTGATTTTCAACAATATCAAGGACGTTTTCGTCCGTCATTTCGGGAAGATAAATTTTCATGGACGAGCCGTCCTTATAGTCAAGGCTCACGGAACGGAAAAACTCGTTTTCGGCGTACTGTATGCCGTCGTATTCGAGGTACATTCCCGCAGTCTCGCTGTCTCCATTTGTGCCGTGGAAAGTCAGTGTATACCCCTTGTTAAAGGGTTCAAACTCGTGCACCCACTCATTTTTGAAGTACAGAGCGTTGACAAGGAGCATCACGGTGTCGTCCTTAAAAGGTTCGGAAATCATTTTCGGTATGAGACCGTTGGTTTTTTCGTCTATCCAGCCGTTGAGCTTTTTCACGATTTTTTTGTTCGTAAGCTTTTCGCGAAAGGTCACGGCGTTAAACACGTCCGCAAGTCCGCCCGTATAGCTTTCGGAAATGTCATTGAAATCGTTGTCTATCCACACTGAATTGTTCACGGTGATACTGCCGTCGGGGCGGTTCAGCTCGGCAACGAGGGACTTGCTGTCCGCCTGCATTTCCTCGGAATTTTCATAGCCGAACAGGGTCAGCAATTCTTTTTCAGTTTCATTTTCCGCGCCCGCTGCCGCCATGTTAAGGGCAAGCTTGACGCTTAACGGCGAAGCCACGGTATTCTGTTTGCGGTCTGCAATTTCTTTCATAAGGGCGTAGTCAAAGTACCCCGAAATTTCCTCCACGGTATAATCGGGACTAAAATTTTCGGCTGTCGTGGGTTCGGGTTCTGCAAGGCAGGTGACAGTCTCCACATAATCAATGCCTTTTTTGCACCCTGTGCAGGAAACGCACACAAGCAGGGCGATAAGTCCGCATAAAGCTTTTTTCATAAAATCAATCTTCTTTCCTATTATTTTGCACATCTTTCCATTTTTCGTCAAGCACGCCTATGCCG